>NZ_MQTZ01000067.1 GCF_001939115.1 Leptolyngbya sp. 'hensonii'
GTTGCAGCGAGTCAAGGATATGGGGCAACCTGCGACTCGATTAGTAACTATCTGGGCTGATGGGGGCTTTGATGGTGAACCCTTCCTCAGGTGGGTGATGGATTGGTGCCGTTGGATTGTGCAAGTCGTGCTGCGTCCAGAGCAAACCAAAGGGTTTGTGGTGGTCAAAAAGCGGTGGGTGGTGGAGCGAACGTTTGGTTGGTGGATGGAGAATCGGCGTTTAGTCAGAGAGTATGAACTATTACCCCAAACCTCAAAGACCTTTCTTTACCTATCAATGATCCGTATTATGGTGAGACGATTGGCATAAATGCCACCCCTTCATAGCTTTTTAAACGTCCTCTTAAGGTTTACTTTCTAAATTAGCTCTTATGGTCAGGTGTGTCTCCAGTCGTGAGTCGAATTTCTCCGTTTACATATTCATGGTGTTCCTCCGAAGTTACTTCAAATTCCAGATATTTTTCACCGGTAGGCGAAAGCTCCCCTGTGAAGGTGCCGGTTAAGCCAACATGCTCAGGGGCAGTTCCATCGGTGCTGAGGTTGTGCTGTCAGCCTGATAGGCTTCCAGGTTGAACGCATCGACTTCGATCGCATCCTGACGGGCCAGGGATGCAGCCCGCACCAGAGCCATATCCGCTGCTGTGATCAGGCCCAGTTGTAATCCCTGCTCTGACAGCATTTCTGGTTTACCGGCTGGGAGTTGTCCCGATCGAGTCGCAGCTTTCAATTTCTGGACAATGGGCTCGGCCTGATGCATCAGCTCAGAAGCCCTTTCCAATCGCCCCAGAGCCTGATCTGGGCCATGGGGCAGGTAGATGCCTGTGGTCAGCCGATCGCGGGCCGGGCCGGGTTGCTGCAACTTCTGGGCTACCTGACTGCCCAAAGTATCTGAGGGTAGGGTATCGATCGGGTTCAGTCGCCAGCCCATCCGAACGGGTCCCCGCAGCAGCATCCCTAGTCCTGGCACTGGCAAATTGGCAAACAGCCCGTCAAAAGCCTCCTGGATCTGGGCCAGGGTATATTGCAACGCCCAGTGCACTAGAGCCAAATCCTCCACCTGGCGACCTTCAGCCTCAAACCGGCGCAGGGTGGCCGTACCCAGGTACAACCAGGTGAGCACATCGGCAAAGCGTCCGGTCAGGTTTTCGCGCCGTTTTAGCGATCCGCCAAAGGAAAACAGGGCCAGGTCAGTCAGAAAAGCAAAGGTGGCTGAGGCCCAGGCCAGCTTGCGGTAGTAGGGGGCCAACGGTCCTCGAACCGGCGATCGGGCCAGCCCGCCCCTGGTCAGACTCAGCAGCCCCAGCCGCACCCCATTTCGTAGGAAGGATGTCAGGTGGGACCAGAAGGCTCGATCGAAGGCCGCCACATCCCCCTGTCCCAGGGCCTGAATCTCAGCATAGACGTAGGGATGGCAGCGAATCACCCCCTGGCCAAAGATCATCAGGGTGCGGGTGAGGATATTGGCTCCCTCCACGGTGATGGAAATTGGGGTCGCCGTGTAGATATTGGCCAGTAGATTGCGGGGACCGCGACAGATCCCGGCCCCCCCCAGAATATCCATGCCATCGTTGATCAGCTTGCGGGCCAGTTCCGTGGTGCTGTACTTGGCGATCGCCGAGACCACCGCTGGTTGTTCTCCCTGATCCACGGCACCACAGGTAAACAACCGGGCCGCATTGATCAGGTAAGTCAGCCCCCCGATTCGAGCCAGAGGCTCCTCAATCCCTTCAAAGCGTCCGATCGACAGACCAAACTGCTGTCGGACCACTGTGTAATCCCCCGTTACCCGTGCCACCAGTTTGGCCACGCCGGTACAGGTGGCTGGGAAACTGATGCCCCGCCCTGCTGCCAGGGATTGCATCAGCATCTTCCACCCCTGACCGGCCTGTTCCACCCCACCGATAATGTGATCGATCGGCAGAATCACGTCATGGCCTTCCGTCGGGGAATTGTAGAACGGCACCCCCATTGGATCATGCCGCTGGTTAATCACCACACCGGGCGTACTCGTGGGCACCAGGGCACAGGTAATTCCCAGGTCCTCCCCCTGGGCCAGCAGGTTATGGGGATCTCGAAGCCGAAACGCCAGCCCCAACAGCGTTGCGATCGCCCCCAGGGTAATGTATCGCTTCCGCCAGTTGAGGCGCAGATAAAGCCCCCCATCCTCGCCCCGGAACACCTCCCCCTGGGACACCAGACTGGCTGCATCCGACCCGGCATTGGGCTCCGTCAGGGCAAAGCAGGGGATCTCCTCTCCCCGTGCCAGTCGGGGCAGATAGTGACGTTTCTGTTCTGGTGTGCCATAGCGGAGCAGCAGTTTAGCCGGTCCCAGGGAATTGGTGACTCCAACCGTCGCCACATGGGTGAAGGAGCGGGAGGCCAGCTTTACCATCACCGCACTGTAAGCCGTATTGGAAAACCCTAATCCTCCATACTCCGCCGGAATCATCATGCCGAAGAACCGTTCCTGCTTCAGGGTGGCCCATACTTCGGGTGGTAAGTCTTGGCGCTGATAAATCTCCCAATCCGTTGCCATCTGGCAGATCCGTTCTACTGGCCCCTCCAGAAACGCCTGCACCTCTGGGGAGAGGGTGGGATAGGGTTCACTGAGTATGCGATCGAAATTCGGGTCCCCTGTGAAGAACTCTCCTTCGATCCAGACATTACCGGCTTCGATCGCCGCCCGTTCTGTCTCAGAAATGGTAGGCAGAAGTTTCAGGGATTGGATCACCTTGACGATCCAGGAGGTGACAAGTCTCTGGCGTAATCCTGGCAGTAGAAAAATCAGGAGAACGGTGGAGAAAAGAATAGTCAGAACAATAGGGAGGATCATGGGGATGGCTCCATAGTTGGTTGAAGGGGTAATTGCAGAGACACAGAGAAATCCCTCTGCGGTGCATCAGGCCAAAGATTCAAACACACCTGCCGCGCCAATGCCCCCACCGACGCACAGGGTGACCAGACCGTACCGCACCCCACGCCGGTTCATTTCGTGGAGCAGGGTGGCGGTGAGTTTGGCTCCGGAGCAGCCGAGGGGATGGCCCAGGGCGATCGCACCTCCATTCACGTTGACGATCGCTTCGTTCAACCCCAGTTCCCGAATCACTGCCAGGGATTGGGCCGCAAAGGCTTCGTTCAATTCAATTAAGCCAATATCCTGCAAGGTCAGGCCCACCTGTTTCAGGACTTTGGGAATGGCAACCACGGGACCAATGCCCATGATTTCCGGGGCCACCCCAGCGACGGCAAAGCCCAGTAAGCGGCCCAGGGGTTTTACCCCCAACTGATGCAGCATCCGCTCACTCACGAGCAAGCTGGCGGCGGCTCCATCGGACATCTGGGAGGAGTTCCCGGCGGTGACGGTGCCTTTGGCATGGAACACGGGCTTCAGTTGGGCCAGGGCTTCCAGGCTGGTATCGGCGCGGGGGCCTTCGTCTACCTCAAACAGGGTTTCTCGGGTAATGCGTTCACCATCGCTGTAATGGATCTCTCGAAGCTTCACCGGGACGATTTCGTCCTTGAACCGTCCAGCGGTCTGGGCGGCGATCGCTTTCTGGTGCGATCGCAGGGCAAAGCCATCCTGATCAGTCCGCGATACCTGGAACTGTTCTGCCACTTTCTCCGCCGTCAGACCCATGGTGATGTAGGTTTCTGGGGCTTCTGCCAGGAGTTCCCCGTTGGGCAGGAAGTGATGGCCTCCCATGGGAATCAGGCTCATGGATTCGGCTCCACCGGCGACCATGACATCGGCATGGCCTGCTGTGATTGCCTGGGAAGCCATGGCGATCGCCTGTAAACCAGAGGAACAGAGGCGATTCACGGTACAACCAGCGACCGAATCGGGTAATCCGGCCCGCAAGGCCACCACCCGTCCCAGGTTAAATCCCTGTTCGGCTTCGGGCATGGCACAACCCAGAATCAGGTCGTCGATCTGGTTCGAAACCAGTCCCGGCACTTGGGCGATCGCCCCTCTGACGGCGGCTGCCCCCAGATCATCGGGTCGGGTATAGCGCAGCGTTCCCCTGGGAGCTTTGCCCACGGCAGTCCGAACGGCGCTGATGATATAGGCGTTATTCATAATTCAATTCCTCAGTGGCTTCTTCGTCTTCAGCATGTGCAGAATTCGCTCCTGGGTCTTGGGCTCATCCACCAGGGGCAGGAAGTTGTCCCGTTCCAGCGCCAGCAGGTACTCATCCGAGACTTGGGCCGGAGCCGTCAGATCGCCGCCGGTCAGGACGTAGGCGAGGCGATCGGCCAGGGCTCGATCATAGGCTGTGATATACCCCCCTTCGTGCATGACATAGGCCATCAGTTGCAGCACCGCTCTGGCGGATTGCCCCAGCACCGGAATGGGGTTCTGGGGGGGTGGGGTGTAGCCCAGACGATCAAGGCAGATAACCTGGTGCTTGGCCGCATCCAGGCGACGATCGGCGTTCATGACTACAAGGGTTGTGGGGGGTAGAAACCCCAGCTCGATGCCTTCCTGGGCACTGTTGGACACCTTCGCCATGCCGATCGTTTCAAACACCCGCTTCACGAAGGGTAGGATGTCGCTGGGGGCATCCGTCAGGGCACGACTTCCGGCCCAGCGAGCCATCCGCATCAGGCCACCCCCTGCCGGAATCAGGCCCACGCTCAGTTCCACCAGACCGATATAGGTTTCGGCGTCCGCCACCACATGGGGACAGGCCATGGCCAGTTCGCAGCCCCCGCCCAGCACCCGCCCCTGAATCGCAGCCACGATCGGTTTGTGGAAGTAGTAAATCTGCTGCACCAGCTTCTGGAATTTGCCCAACAGGTCTGCGATCGCTGGATGGTGATGGCTGAAGGGATTCAGGTTTTCCATCTGTACGATTTTGCCCACTTCCGCCAGGTTAATGCCGACGCAGAAGTGATCCCCTTCGTTGCCGATCACCATGCCCCGATACTCGTCGTGGGTGTCGAGCCAGGTCATCACCTCAATCAGACCGTCGATGACTTTACCACTGAGGGTATTGGCCTTGGAGCGAAATTCATACAGCACCACCCCATCCCCCAGATCCAGCAGAGCGGCTTCGGCATTCTGCCAGAGGGTCGCCCTGGGGTTGGCTTTGATCGTCGCCAGGTGAATTTCGTCCTCAGGGATTTCCAGAGACTGATACCCCTGACCAGGAACATACACCCTGCCATCGGCTCGGTAGAAGCTACTCCCCTTTTCCTGGCCCAGGGCTTCCACCCAGGCAGGCAGTGTATATCCGGCCTGGTGTAAATCGGCCAGCACCGGGGCGAACCCCAGGGCATCCCAGATCTCGAACGGTCCCATCTGCCAGCCAAAGCCCCAGCCCATGGCCCGATCGATCTCGACGGGTCGATCGGCAATTTCGGGAATCCGGTTGGCACTATAGGCCAGAGTCGCCAGGGTAGACTGACGGAACCAGGCCCCCGCCCGACTCTTCTGGTGGTACAGCTTTTGCAATCGTTCGGTCAGATCGGGCAGTTTTTCGATCGCCTCCAGATGGCCCAGATTCAGAGACTGGGGAGACTCATAGGCTAGGGTTTTGGGATTCAGTGATCGGATTTCCCCCGCCACCTTTTTGTAGAATCCCTGACCGGCCTTAGCCCCCAGGGACCCCGTTTCCACCAGTCGATGCATCAGCTCTGGCACCCGGAACATCTCCCGGCTTTCGTCCTGGGGAATGGCTGGATAGAGGTTCTCCACCACATAGGTGAGGGTATCCAGACCCACCAGATCGGCAGTGCGGAAGGTGGCAGATTTGGGCCGTCCCACCAGGGGTCCTGTCAGGGTGTCAATCTCTTCGATCGTGTACCCTTCCTCCGTCAGGGCTTTCAGCCCCAGCAGGGTGCAAAACACCCCAATCCGGTTGGCAATGAAATTGGGGGTATCCTTGGCCAGCACCACCCCCTTGCCCAGATGCACCCGGCCAAACCACTGCAACCGGGCCAGCACCTGCGGATCAGTATCGGCAGTGGGAATCAACTCCAGCAGCTTCAGATAACGGGGCGGATTGAAGAAATGAGTCCCCATGAACCGTCGTCGGAAGGGTTGGGAGCGCTCCTGGACGATCGCCTGAATCGACAGACCACTCGTATTGGTGGAGACGATCGTCTCCCAGCTCACCGTTTGCTCCACCCGCGCCATCAGCTCTTGCTTCACCGGCAGTCGTTCTACCACTGCCTCAATCACCCAGTCCACCGTTGCGAGGCGATCGAAATGCTCCTCGAAGTTACCCAAAATCACCCGCTGGGCCGTTTGTTCTGTGAAGAAAATCGGTGGAGATTGTTTCAGGGCCTTTTTGAAAGCTCCTTCCACCACCCCATTCTTTCCCCCGGAGGTCGCTGGAATATCCAGGAGATGAACCGTCAGACCAGCATTTGCCAGGTGGGCCGCAATTTGGGTTCCCATCACCCCGGCTCCCAGCACAGCAGCAGTGCGAAATGGTTTAAACATCATCAGTTTCCTCAAATGCAGCAATTTAGATGTGCGTCAGCGATCGGGCATAAGTCGGACAGGTGAAAAGGGGAGAGTTGGGCAGAGAGACAGGCTCCGGCTCTCCAGGTCTTTCTGGTTGTGGGTCATTCAAATACAGGGCGGCAATTTCCCTGGCAAACTGCTGGAGCACTCGTCCCCGATCGACGCTCCCATCCGGCTGCAGCAGCCCGTTTTCCACCGTCCACTCCCCATCCAACAGCCTGAACCGTTTCACCGTGGACCAATCCGGCAGGTGACAGTTGGCCGCATCAACCAGGGCCTGATACAGGGCCAGGATGCTGGGATGATGCAGCCAGAATTCCTGTTTCAGATCAAGATTCAAGGATTGGACTTCCACCTGCAGGGCTGCCCAGTGGGGCACAATCAACAGCCCACAGAATTTGCGGTTTGCCCCCACGGCGAGGGCATGGGCCACTAGGGGCGATCGGGTCAGAGTCTGCTCCAGCGGCAGAGAAGAGACATATTTTCCTGTCGTCAACTTAAAGAGAGACTTCTTCACCCCCGTCAGACGCAGCAATCTATCGGGGGTGATTTCCCCCAGATCCCCCGTATGCAACCAGCCTTCCCCATCCATGACCTGTGCCGTGGCTGCTGGATCCCGGTAATAGCCCTGCATCACGAACGGTGCTTTGACCAGAATTTCCCCATCAGTTGCCAGGGCCAGATCCACCCCTGGAATCGGCACCCCCACTGTCCCAGCCCGGTTGTAACGGCCCCGGTTATAGCAGAGCACTGCACTGGTTTCCGTCAGACCATAGCCCTGTAGCACCGGAATGCCAGCCGCCGCAAACACATTCGTCAGTTCCGCAGACAGGGCTGCTCCCCCCACAATCAGCGCTTTGAGGCGATCGCCAAAAATCGATCGCCAGCGGGCAAACACCAATCGATCGGCCAGCTTCAGTTGCCAACCATAGAGGGCCGAGAGTGGTTTTCCCACTTCATAGCGGTGCGCCAGTTTCATTGCCCAGCGAAATACCGTGCGGTCAAAAGAACCAAACCGATTTTCCTGATCCAGCATCCGCTCATACAGCTTCTCCAGCAAGCGGGGTACCGCAATCAGAATCGTTGGATGCACCAGCTTCAAGTGCCGGATCACCTGCTGGGGATTTGAGAAATAGATACTGTGCCCATAAGCCAGATGGCCATACAGAAACGCCCGGGCAAAGATATGGGTCAGCGGCAGAAACAGCAGCGCCACCTCCCTATCTCCCGCTTGCAACCCCGGAAAACTGGAAAACGCCGTCAGAATATTCGACGTAATATTTTCATGACTCAGCATCACCCCCTTTGGGCGCTGCGTTTCACCTGCAATATAGAGAATCGTCGCTACATCCTGAGCCTCGATCTCATCCCGCAGCAACTGGACTTCCTCCGCCGACCACAGTTCTCGCCCCCATGCCTGCACCCTTTCCAGCTCCAGGACCTGCAGAAACAGCGGCACTTCTCCAGCCCCCTCCACCTCCGCGCTGTCGGGCCTCTGGGGTACTCCATCCGTCTCCATCAACAATACGAACCGCAGATCCGGCGCATCCCACAGGTAAGGCATCACCTGTTTCAGCAACATCCGATTCGAAACCACTAGGGCCCGTGCCTCGGTGTGTTGCAGGATAAACAGAATATTCTCGATCGTCTGTGTCAGATCAATCGGCACATCCACCAATCCAGCCAGCAAACAAGCCATATCCGCAGTACAGAATGGGAGGTCACTGTGCATCACCAAAGCCACCCGATCGCCCCGCTCTAACCCCAGAGAACGCAGCCCCAGAGCCAGTTCCTCCACTTCTCTTCGAAAAGCCACATTGGAAAGACTCGACCAGCGGCGCATCTGCCACTGATTCAATGCCCGTTCGTGAGGGTAGCGATCGCAAGCGTCATCCAGTAGCGAAGGCAAGGTTCGCCCCAAAACCAGACTGCCAGAGTCCGGTGGAGCAGGAAAAATCATCAATGTTGTCATAGCTTTTAGAAGCGTGAATTCCGCTTCGGAGAACTCTGAAGTGCGAATCCTGATCGGGTAGTAGAGTCAGATGGTCAGTGGAATCAACTGCCGGAGAAGCAATTGTGGAGAGGAAGAGGCTTAGGTTTGAGACCTATCTTTCTCACGCCAGATCAGATGGGGAAAGCAACGTTTAACTGCAAAATTGAGCCAAGAATCCACTTGAATTGCTCATTTTTTAGAGAATTCAAAAGCCTCATGATGCAATAGTTAAGCAATAATAGAGTGCAGGATTATAAGCTAAAGCAGCTCATAATTCTCAGGAAATAACGATTCAACCATCTACCTTTGCAACTTCGGATTACAAAAAATCGATGATTGGTGCAAACTGGATTCCTCTACTAAAATTCTTCGATGGTTGAGATTTTAGGAACAAAAAAGACTGAGTTTGCGCAAAAACCTGGGATGGATGACCAGAAGAAAGGTGCTTCTGAAATCAACCAGGTATTGCAGATCAGTCTTTGATCCAACTATAACGTGTCACTTTTGGAGAGATGAGAAATGATACGTGCCGTAAAAAAGAATTGTTAAGAACTTCATGATAAAGGGTGATAAATAACGACTTTGAAGTTGAATTAGTGATGAAAGCATGACAATAGTAATAAAAGTTTTTAAAAACCTCATCAGATTGATAGCTGTTACTCAGCCTGACCTGCAGGGCAATGAACCCGGCAGGATGACTGGATGGGGTCTCTAGCGGTATGTCGATCGAGCCAGTGAACCATATCCCTGACAATCTGACAGGTGTTTGAATCCTGGTGCAAATCATGGAAGGCACCCTCATACTCCCGCTGTTCTTTATCCCTGATCGGAATCTGCTCAAATAGAATCCGGCTCCCTTCGGGTAAGGCCACAATGTCCTTACTACCATGAACAGTCAGAATTGGACTTTGCCAGTGGTGCAGGTGGGTCTGGACCCAGTGGCTAGCTTGCAAAAATTCGGTTGCCAATCGGGCAGTCCCCTTTCTATGGCGCAGGGGGTCTTGTAGATAGGCAGTCCCTCTCGTCCTGTGGGATCCGGCATTTTCCGGGATGCCCGTATTCAGGCTAAAGCGTGGCCAGACCTGGGACAACATCTGACCGATCGCTAACCGTAGGGGGGGCACTCCAGCCGGTTTCAATGCTGGAGCCATCGTGATAATTCCGGGGAGGGAACTGGGCGATCTCAGGGCGTAGTCGAGAACAACAACGGCTCCCAGGCTATGGCCCAACATAAAGCGGGGTAGGGTAGGGTGCTGATGGCCCATCACCTGCCATAAACTGTCCACATCTCCCCGGAATTCAGCCCAACTGTTGATATACCCGCGCTGACCAGGCGATTTGCCATGTCCCCGTAAATCCAGGCCATAAACTCCATAGCCACAGGGGACGAGGATTTGGACCATATTCTCGAACTGACCACTGTGACTGCCCAAACCGTGGATCATCCCGATCGTGGCTTTAGCTGGGGTCTGGGGCAACCAGCTTTGGTAGTACAGAGATAAGCCATCCGGACTCCTGACCTGGCCTTCAATGTGTCGCATCATCCTGGTTACCCTCCGTTATTTTCCCTGGGCTCTATGGGGTTTTCCCACTCTTGTAATCTATGATCTAGCTCTGGTCTAGAAGTCTGATTGAGGAGCCAGAAGGCAAAAGGAGGAGAACTGATAGCACTTGCATAAGCAGCACTCAGGTAAGGTTCTGCATCTTCTCGTTGCAGCAGGTGTTGATTAAAAAAGGCAAGGCTAATAGCCTGGATGTATTGTTCAAAGGGCACTTCTGTGGTGATGCTAGGGATTTCGGGCGAGGTCTTGATTTGCAAATTTAGGGTGCTGATCAGGCGTTTCATATCTTGAATGTGAGATTTCCCCTGCATCAAGGCCAGATAGAAGTGGGGGGCAGTCAGCCAGCGGAACAGGCGTACCTGCTCCAGGACGAGTGGAGCCGCCACATCCTGATTACCGGCTATGAGCAAAACAGGAACCTGGATGGGGGCAATTCCCTGGGGGCCAAACAACTCACTCCCGACGGCATCGATCGAAATTACCGCCTGAATCCGATCGTCCCGAAAGTCATAGGTCTGGCGCGGTAACCCCAGGGCCTGACATTGCAACAACAGGGAAATATTGGGATTCCGACGGGTTAGGCCACAGGCTGGTTCCAACTGATCAAACTGCAAATCGGCTCCAGCCAGGGCCAGGGCAGTGTAGGCTCCGAAGGAACACCCCATCACTCCCACCTGACTCAGGTTAAGCCTGCCTTCAAATCGACTCAAATTTTGTCGTTCCAGTTCATCCAGAAGTGCCCTGACCGCCAGGGGTCGATCGATAAATTCGGTCAACTGAAAAACCTCTTGAGAATTGCCAGAGAGGAGATTCCGCAACTGCTCCACATCACTTCCAGGATGGCAGGGAGCCACCACGAAGTACCCATAAGATGCCAGATGCTCAGCATAGGTTGCCAGATCTTCCGGGGCAGATGCTAATCCATGGGATTGGACAATCACCGGGATGGGACCGATCGGCCAGGGGTCTGGCTGATAGCACACAACTTGTAACTGGGTCAGCCAGTTAGAACCAGCGGTTTGTGGTCCTGCCTCCAACCTCAGATTAAATTGCTTCACCGGGTAAGGACCCGGTCGCCGCAGTTCTGGTAAGCCAGCAACCTCGATCGTGGGCAGGGTTTGGGCCTCCGCAGCAGCCAGTTCTCGCACAATCTCAAGCGTTGCCTCGGCTGCTTTTAATAGCCATTCGACCTGTTTGGTTGTGATCAGCAGTTGTTCGAGATTGGGCTGAATACTGTGAGGAGTCCGACGCAAAAAGCTGAGGAAAGAAAATCCGTCTGGATCTGCAGCCATCTGTAACAGGAGATCCTGCAGCGCATGCTTCTGGTTCTGAGTTCCGGGCAGATGGAAAAATCGTGCTAACCAGCCCAGCAAGTCATTCCCCACCGATGTATGCAGGAACCGTTGCAACTGGGCTGGGTTCACCTCTAGCCGGGTCCGGAGAATGCGACGACACTTGGCCTGATGCACCTTATGGGTTTCCCCTAGGTAAATTTCACAGGCTTTATGGGCCACGTAGGGGAGTTTTTGTGCTTCCAGAAATCCCCGAGTTCGGCGCAAGACCTGCAACAGAAATGCTTTGAAATCCTTACGTACAGTCTTTCCAGCGTTGGAATCGACCTGCTTGGGTGGAGAGTTGACGAAGCCCATAGCATACCTGCCAGCCAGCAAATGCCGTCGGTTCCTCTCCTCCTACTATCATGCCGCAAAAAAAATGGCCGAGATACAGTTGACATGAATTGAGACATCGGGTGAGGCATTAGGCGATCCTGCAGTGCCGGGGCGAGAAAAGATAGGCTCCGGATTTATAGCGCTTGACGCTTGAGTCACGACAGCCACTCCAGCCAGGACTAATTCCCAGAAAGTCTCCCAGCCGTTGAACTGGATGCCATTCAAGGGAGAACGGCTATCCCTTGAAATTTGGGATCAGAAGATCTGAATATGCCTCTGATAAGCAGGTTGAATGGGCATTTCCTTACTGGGAGGGGCTACGAAGACCAGGGACTGTAGTATGGTGAATTTTGGCTGGCGCACGATCGTCCTTCTAAACTATGGCGTATTACATTGCTCCTCGTTTTCTCAACAAACTGGCTGTTCATATCACCAAAAACTTCCTCAATTTACCGGGGGTAAGAGTCCCCCTCATTCTGGGGATTCATGGGCATAAGGGTGAGGGCAAATCCTTTCAGTGCGAACTGGTGTTCGAGCGGATGAAAGTGGAAACCGTGCACATGTCTGCTGGGGAACTGGAAAGCCCGGATGCCGGTAATCCCAGTCGGTTGATTCGCCTGCGCTATCGGGAAGCCGCAGACCTGATCAGTAAGCATGGCAAGATGGCAGTGCTGATGATCAATGACCTGGATGCAGGGGCAGGTCGGGTTGATTCGGGCACCCAGTACACGGTGAATACTCAGTTGGTCAATGCTACCCTGATGAACATTGCCGACAACCCGACCAATGTGCAACTGCCCGGCAGCTACGACGCTGAGCCATTGCCCCGAGTGCCTATCATTGTCACTGGTAATGACCTAGGCACCCTGTACGCTCCTGTAGTCCGGGACGGGCGGATGGAAAAGTTTTACTGGGAGCCTAATCGGGACGATCGCCTGGGCATTGTCGGCGGAATTTTTGAGCCAGATGGGCTGTCTGCAGCCCAGATTGAGCAACTGGTAGATCGCTACGAGGGCCAATCGATCGACTTTTTTGGGGCCTTGCGATCGCGGATTTATGATGAACAGGTGCTGTCCTTCATCACCACCGTTGGCTTTGACAAAGTGGGCTCCAGGATTGTCAACAGTAAGGACAAGCCCCCTAATTTTCAGGAACCGGACTTTAGCCTGCCCCACCTGTTCGAGCAGGGAGACTTAATGGTGAAAGAGCAGCAACGCTTGCAGGAACTGCGCCTGGTGGATGCCTACAACCGGGTACTTTCCGACTTTCCCCGCCGGTCTAACATGGCCCCAGGCACATCGCCCCGAGCTGGAAATGGTCCCATTGCAGGGGTATCCAGCTATCCAGCCACTATGCCTGACAACCCTCAGTTCGACCCGATCAGCGCTTCCAGACAACAGGGTGACATCCCCTCTGAGCGCAAAACAATACTGGCTCCAGCGGTGGTCGAACAACTGCGGCGTCTGTTAGCCCAGGGCTATCGAATTGGGGTGGAGTACGTTGATCCGCGGCGATTTCGCACTGGATCTTGGCAGAGCTGTGCTTCCATCCAGACGCATGATGAAGCAGAGGCGATCGCCATCCTGGAAGCCTGCCTGACGGATCACAAGGGGGACTACATCCGCCTGTTTGGCATTGAGCCCAGGGCCAAACAGCGGGTGCTAGAAAGCATTATTCAGCGTCCCTAGAAAGTAACATTGTGTTACAAGTGTATTTCACTTTGTAAGGATTTCTGTGACTTTCGATACCAACCCGATAAACTGAATTTCCAGTTAACAAAACAGTTGTCAGGCAACAGGTAACAGCCAGCAGTTAACTCTGGATGGCTGCTAGCTCTTGTCTTTCAACGGCTTACTGTTGTCACTGGAGAGGTTTTGATGGTTCCTTTAACCTGGTATGACTATCTGATGTTCTCCTCTTTCATGGCTTGCTTGATCGGTCTGACTGTCCTGTTTATGTCAGATAGTGAAGGGACGAGTGAGGCTGAAGCGACAGAACGCCTGTTATTCCGGGGGGCTTTTGCCTGCTGGATGGTTTATGCCATCTGTTTTCGAATGTTGAAAGTGGAAATGGTTACCGAACCTCTGGCCCTCATGTCTCTCCAGATCTCAGCTGGGATTTCCTACCTGCTCACCTTTTCCTGCGTCCTGGCTTTCCCCCTGCATCATCTCTCGGCTTCTTTGAAGCAGGTTGAATAATCTATCCCAATGAAATATCCAGCAACATCATGATGATGAATCCCAGCATGATGCCGATCGTCCCTTCCCGCTCCTGTCCCCGTTGATGGGATTCTGGAATGATCTCATCACAGATGACAAACAGCATGGCTCCGGCAGCGAAAGCCATGGCCCAGGGTAAAATCGATCGGGTAAGGGCAATCAGGCCAATCCCCACCAGGCCACCGATCGGTTCCACTAGGCCGGTTAGCAAACTCACTCCCAGGGCAAACCCGGCGGCATAGCGCTCAGCGGTTAAAGCCACGGCCACCACCAATCCTTCCGGCATATTCTGGAGGCCAATTCCTACGGCTGTGGTAATGCCTTCGCTGGGACCTCCCCCAAAGCTGACCCCGACCGCCAGTCCTTCCGGGAAATTATGCAGGGTAATGGCGGTAATAAAAAGCCAGATGCGGGCCAGGTTGCGGGTGTTGCAGCCATCGCACCCTTTAAAGAAGTGCTCATGGGGAAAGAAGCGGTGAGCCAGGGCTAGAAACAGGCCCCCCAGGGCAATCCCGATGGCCATAATCGTGGCAGCCCCTGCTTTGGAATAGCCCAGGCCGATCGCGGCTTCTGTTCCCGGCACAATCAGGGAAAAGGCGGTCGCAGCCAGCATCACCCCGCCGCCAAAGCCCAGCAAACCGGCGACCCAGCGCTGACTTAGCTTATGGGTCACTAACACAGGGAGTGCGCCAATAAAAGTGGCTAGACCCGCGAGCAGGCTGGCCAGAGAGGCTATTGCAAATTCATTCATAAGGCCCCATTAAACTGGTTTTCCCGAATTTTGGAACATTCCCAGGCTTTGAGGCGCAAGAACCACATTATTTCTTAATGAATCACTGCAGCTAGGGTCGATCGATTATTCTCATAATGTTGCCTTCAAAGATTCATGCGGCCTTGCAATGCGAAAACTCATTAAAGGTGTTCATCAGTTTCAAAGCACTTACTTCAAGACCCATCGGGAATTTTTTGAGGAACTGTCGAAAGAGCAGCATCCTCGCATCTTGTTTATCACTTGTTCCGATTCGCGAATTAACCCCCATCTGATCACCCAGACTGAACCTGGAGAACTCTTTATCATTCGCAATGTAGGCAATATTATTCCGCCCTATGGTGCTGCAACTGGGGGGGAAGCAGCAGCGATCGAGTATGCGATCGAAATTCTCGACATTCGTGAAATTGTGGTCTGTGGCCATTCTAACTGTGGTGCAATCCAGGGGTTGTTTAAGCGCCAGACAATTGGTTCCCGGCTCCCCTCCCTCTCGGAGTGGCTGAAGTATGCCGAATCTACACGCCGGGTGGTGGAGGAGAACTTCCAGAACCTGGAGGGGGATGATCTGGTCAATGCGGCGATCGAAGAACATGTCCTGATCCAGATCGAAAACTTGCGCACTTACCCCTCCGTTAATTCCAAGCTCTATCGGGGGCAGCTTAATATCCATGCCTGGGTTTACAAGATCGAAACGGGTGGAGTCTCGGTCTACAGCACCGAACGGTGTAATATCGAGGCGGAACATGAACCTGTAGACCCATCCACCATGTCCCCCGTTACCCATTAGGGGATGATCGCGCCAGGGCGATCGATCGTGCTAAAGCAGCCCAACATTCCCCCCAAAACGACCCAAAGCCATATCCGGCAGCGCGAAAAACGGGGCCATGATCTGCCCAAACCACCACCAGGGTGAGGGCAAAGAAAATCTGGTGCAGTCGGCTCAAGCCCATCTGTTGCCAGACGGGTCGCCCCTGGCGCAAAATGCGCAAGGCTTCCGATTGAAAGGCCACGTGCTGATTTTCATCATGTAGGATTTGGATACAGATCTGCCGCAACAGCGGCGAGGGTGTGGCATCCCGCAGCGCTTTGTAGTAGACCGTTGCCACCAGTTCAGCCGTGAGTAGTACCATCAGTGCCGTTTCCAGGTTAATCAACCGACGCAGCCTTCGAAATGCGGCATCAGACCAATCGTGACGGGCCAGGGGAATGGCTTCCCGCTCCATGAACCGTCCCAGATCCCTGGCGTGGCGCTGTTCCTCTCCAATGAAAAGCTTCAAGGTTTCAGCGTAGGTTGGGTCACCCCTGCGGACTGTTTCAGCCCGGGCCATCTTCATCAGATGGGACCCCTCAGAGCTTTCTCCCAGTTGAAACTTCTGGATGGACTTGGCGATTGTCTGGCGGTCCTCGTCCGTCAATCGATCCAGAACATCCCAGGGGATGGGGAGCAGATGCTCCCGATTGGAGCGAAAATAGCACAGCCAGTTGGCCAATACCCCGGTGTCAGGGATGACAAGACCTGCCCCTGATATCGGGGGTGTCTGAATACTGCTCATGTTGTTCTCCTGAATGATCTCCCGGATCCGCGATCGCCAAACAATCACGAACTCCCGCTTTCGGTGGGGATACAGCGATCAGGGAAATGAGTCCTGAAATTCTCCGTTTTCTTGATAGCAGGGCAATACTATATGAAGATGAACTCGTATCGAGATCGGCCATGATGAGTAATTCTACGGGTAGTGTGATTAATGGCACCGCCACGGAGCAATGGCCCACTTTCTGGGAGATTTTGCAACGGCTGCATCGGGAAGGAATTTACCTGCATCCAGAGCAACTGGCCGAATTCATGCTCTGCCATGGCCTGCCCGTAGACCTGCGCTATGTTCCGCCCCACCTGCAACAAAAAGCGCAGGCTCTGAATGCAAATTATCGGGGCGATATGGCGAAATTGAGTCAAACCATTGATGATCAAAACTGGTTTTTAGAAGATTTAGCAGCGAGCTATGAGCGACCTAAAGGTGAACAAAAACGATATTGCAGACCTCGAAAAGTCCGATAGGGAAGAAGGGGCTGGACTCACAGCAGCCCAATACCGGCAGAAGATGCAGCGTCGGAAGGAAGTCCAGGCCCAGAGAGTTGCAGAACGATCGCTGGAAAAAGGGCTGATTATCGTTCATACGGGCAATGGCAAAGGCAAGACAACCGCAGCCCTGGGGATGGTGCTGCGATCCCTGGGCCATGGTTATCGGGTGGCGATCGTTCAGTTCATCAAGGGAGCCTGGGAGCCAGCCGAGAAAGCAGCCTTTGCCCCCTGGGGAGAACAGATTGAGTTTCATGCCTTGGGGGAAGGGTTTACCTGGGAAACCCAGGACCGGGAACGGGATGTTCAGAAAGCCCAGGAAGCCTGGGCTATGGCTCTCAACTTGATTCGGAATCCGGCAGTCCGATTGGTGCTGCTGGATGAGGTCAACATTGCCCTCAAGCATGGATTTCTCTCGGTAGCCCAGGTCTTAGCCGGTCTGGAGGAGAAACCGGAGGATACCCACGTCATTTTGACAGGGCGAGGGGCTCCAGCCGAGTTAATCGATCGGGCTGACCTGGTGACGGAGATGACCCTGATTAAACATCCCTTCCGGGAACAGGGGGTAAAAGCCCAGGCAGGGATTGAGTTTTAAACAATCCATCGCCGAGATCTTCCCGAATCATGACCTTTTTGCTCTCCCTTACATCTGAACTATCTCAGAAGGGTGCCAACCATCGGAGTTGATTGAATTAGTTTGTCCGTACTATGATTTTGAAGGAGGTGATCAAACGCAGACAAATCAGCCCCTGAAGGAATTGATAAAATTGAAATCTTGAGTAGATACAGGTACTGAAGTGGCTGCCATTGAAGGCTTTAAGGTCAAAAACTACAGGGCTTTGAGAGAAATTACTCTAGGTAAAATGTGGAATACCCAAGACAGAGACCCTCTTACACCTATGACAGCCGTTATCGGCAAAAATGGTGTAGGCAAAAGTACGCTCTTCGATGCTTTTGTCTTCCTTTCGGACTGTCTGAGGGGAGGTGTTGAAGAGGCCTGTGATGCTCGAGGGCGCGGCGGTTTTGAGAGAATTCGCTCTCAAGGTCAGTCAGGTAGTATCGAATTTGAAATCTATTACAAAGAAGGAAGTAATGCAAGGCCAATCACCTACAATCTGGCCATCGATCTGGACTCCACTGGAAGACCTTATGTGAAACAAGAAAGACTCCGACAAAGGCGGAAAGGCCAAAAGACTGGATGGCCTTTTTCTTTTCTCATCCTCAATGAAGGCAAAGGTGTGGCTTGGAAAGGCGAAGAAGAAGGCAAACAAGTAGATGAACATGGGGAGCAGTTTGATTTACTTAAACTGATCGAAAGGATACGAAAAGGTGAAGCAGAAGAAGAGAGTAAGGAAACAGAAGTTGTAGAGCTGAGTGATAAAAGAAAACTTGGAATTGCAACTTTAGGGGCTCTAAAACAGCATTCCCGAATTTCCTTATTCCGAAAATTTATCGAGGGATGGTACCTGAGTTACTTTACACCTGATGCAGCTAGAAGCCTTCCCCTTGCTGGTCCTCAAAAGCATCTCAATATTCATGGCGATAATCTTGGGAATGTCGTCCAGTTTATGGAGAGAGAGCATCCCCGGAAGTTTCAATCTGTTCTGGATAGGATTTCCAAAAAAATACCAGGCGTACAAAAAATCAACACAGAAAAGAGCTTGGACGGAAGATTATTATTAAAGTTCAATGATAGAGGTTTTCAAGATCCGTTTTATGTTCAGCAAATGTCAGATGGAACTCTTAAAGTATTTGCCTATTTACTACTTCTTGAAGACCCTTCTCCACCACCTTTTATCTGTATCGAAGAGCCAGAAAATGGTTTATATCATAAGCTTTTAGAAACACTGGCTCAAGAATTTCGAGAGCATGCTACAGGCCACCAGGAAGGATCTCAAATCTTTATTACTACACATCAACCCTACTTCGTAGATGCTCTTGAACCTAAAGAAGTCTGGGTCCTGAAGAAAGGGGAAGATGGTTTTTCTACCATTAAACGAGCCAGCGAAAACCCTGTTATTAGGAATCTTGTTGATCAAGGTTTACCGGTGGGTGGTCTTTGGTATAGCGACTACTTAGATGAAAGGTGATTGGATGCATTTTGATGTTCTGATTAAGGATGCTTCTGGTAAAGCTGCGCTCGAAATTTTGATGCAAAAGATTATTGGCACTGCCCATACATTTACAATCCACTCCTATAAAGGAATAGGACATATCCCGAAAGGACTAACATGTTCATCTGATCCCAAAAAACGGATTCTGCTTGATCAGCTCCCAAAGCTGATTCCAGGTTTCGGTTATACCCATACTGGCTATGGTTCCAGCTATCCCGCTGCACTCATTATCATTTGTGATCTTGATGACCGGTGCCTCAGCATTTTTCGTAAAGAATTACTCGATTGTGTTGATAAATGTACTATTAAACCAAAGACCCAGTTCTGTCTTGCAATTGAGGAAGGAGAAGCCTGGTATTTAGGTGACATTGATGCGATCAAGGCTGCCTATCCCGAAGCTAAAGATGCAGTTTTGAATTCCTATGCTAACGACGACATCTGCGGCACTTGGGAAAAATTAGCGGATGCAGTCTTTCCTGGTGGGGCTCAAAGTTTATCGAAACAGGGTTGGTCGGTAGTTGGCAAGGAGAAAATGGCTTGGGCCGAGAATATTGCCCCTCACATGGATATAGACAGAAATCAATCCCCAAGCTTTTGTTATTTTCGGGATAAGCTTCGATCTCTGGGCGCTTCATAAGGTTAACCATTCCTTGTATGCAAATCCTCTCCCTCGACCTCAAGAACTTCAAGATTCACCAGGAAAGGCATTTTGACTTTCAAGCGGGCACCAATGCCATCTCGGGAGAAAATGGAGCCGGGAAGACCAGTCTGCTGGAGGCGATCGCCTGGGTGCTGTTTGACTACAACAGTGGCTATACACTGGCGGACCTGATTCGCAACGGGAGTAAAAACGCAGAAGCGAAGGTGAGTCTGATTTCCAGTCAGGACGGGGATGTGTATCAGGTCTGTCGATCGGCCAGCAAGAGCGGTAGCAGCTACAAGATTTTCAAAATCGAGCCCCAACTGGAAAACCTGGGTCTGGAGAAAAAGGAAGATGTGTTGCCCTGGTTGCGACAGCATCTCGGAGTCCCTCCGGAGACGGAACTGGCGGATCTGTTCAAGAATACGATCGGCATTCCCCAGGGCACCTTTACCCTGGATTTTTTGAAGACACCAGAAGAACGGAAAAAAGTCTTCGATCCCATTTTGAAGGTGGAGGATTATCGGCAGGCCCACAGCCTCTCCTCGAAACTGGAGACCTATGCTGGAGCCCAGGTCAAAGAACTGGACCAGGAGATCGCCCGTTACCAGGACTCTCTGGCAGACTGGGAGACCTGGCAAAAACAGCACCGCCAACTCGCGGCTGAGATGGCTCGGCACGATGCTGAATTGGCGCAACTCCTGCTGCAAATACAGGAACTGACGGCCCAGATGGAAACCATGGCAGCCCAGGCGGAGCAGATTCGGCAGTTCCAACAACAGTTGGAACTCCTCCAGACCCAGATCGACGAGAAACACGTTCGACTGCAAGAGCGGCAGGCGGCAGTGGCACAGGCAAAAACAGCCGCTGCGCTCTGCGATCGCTATCGCACTGATTATGAGGCGTTCCTGCAGATCGATCGCACCCTGCAGAACCTGTACCGCGACCGTCAGGCGCAGACCAAACTGGAGCAGGAGCGGACGGGCTGCGAAGCTTCCCTGGGGCGGATGAATGTGGCCCTGGCGAAGCTGGACGCTCGTTTGGAGGTGTTCAAGGCAGTCCGATCGGAGATTGCCCAACTGGACCCCCAGATTGAGCAACAGGAGGCTCTGGAGCAACGGTTGCAAGTCCTTGGCCAGCAACTCCAGGTTCTGCTAACGGTTGAGGCCCAGCTCAGCCGCCTGCAGGTTGAGCGGACCGATCGCCAGAGGGAACTTCAGACCCTGCAAAAAGAGATGGGGCGGATTTGCCAGTTGGAACCATGGGTGTCTCGCATTCCTGCTCTGGAGGGGCAAATCCAGCGCTACCAGGAGCAGTTGGGGCGGCTCGGAGCGGCCCAACAGTTTGCAGCGGAGATCCAGCACTTGGTGACGATCGGGCGCAAAAAAGGACAGACCTACACCGAGCAGGTGCAGGCGATCGAACGGGTTTTGCAGGAGATTCAGCAGGCGGTCCCCCTCTTCAGCGGTGAAGTAGCCTCTGCTCTGACGGTCTTCCAGGCTGGTGTGGATCTGACTGAGGATATATTGACTCAACTGGAGCAGATCCTGGCTGACCTCTCCAGTCAGATGGACGAACCAATGCTGCAGAAGCAGCTTCGGAGTCTGCAGGGGGAACTCACTACGGCTCAGAAAGCGGAGTTGGAGTTTGCCACCCTGACGGAAAAGAATCACCGGGAGTTGCAGTTGCAGGAGGTTCTGCAGCAACTGACGGCGGAGGTACAACAGATAGAGGAGCAACTGTCGGGACGATCGCCCCTGATCACGGAGCAACAACAATTGGCCCAGCAACTGCAGGCCTTGAATGACCCCAGGGGACGCAAGCTCTGGTCTGAACAGCAGCTCCGGGAGGAATCGACGGTACAGGCGGAGGCTGCAGCTCACCTGAAACAGCAAGGTGCCTTGCAGGCTCAACTGGCGCACCTCCAGCAGCAATTGGCCCCGATGCAGGCCTTACAGGTCCAAATTCAAGATCTGGAGGCTCGTCGAAATCAATATCAAGAGGGCTATCGACTGACCCTGCACAATCAGAAAGAGGCTGAGAGCTTATCGCAACGGCAGCAGGATCTAGATACCACCCAGGCAGAAATCACCAATCTGGATCAGCAACGGCAGCAGCAGAAACAGGCCCATGAGGCGTTGAGTCGGGCCTATGACCTGCAACAGTGGGAAACGCTGCAGGCGGCCCTGGAGGAGCGGAAAAAGCAAAAGTATCAGTTAGAGGGCGGATTACCTGGGAAACGACAGGACCTGGCTCGCCTGGAAGAAGGACTCCGTCGGTGTCAGCAATGGGCTCAGGCCCGCGATCAAGCCCAAGCGATATGGGTGCAAAAGGACCAATTGCAGCGGTTCATTAAAACTGCCCGCGAGGTCTTTGATGGTGCGGGTCCCCGTGTGACTCGTCTGTTTACCCAGAAAATTTCTGGCGAGGCCGATCGCATCTTTCGGGAACTGATGCACCGCCCTGGTGTCAATCTGGAGTGGACAGAAGACTATGAAATTCGGTTGCAGGAGGCAGGCAATTGGCGGAGCTTCAAAAGCCTGTCCGGGGGAGAACAGATGTGTGCAGCTCTGGCTGTGCGTCTGGCCCTGATTCGAATTCTGGCTGATATTGATATTGTGTTTCTGGATGAGCCGACCACCAATATGGATGAAACCCGGCGCAAGCAGTTGGCCCAGGCTGTTGCCAACGTGACGAGTTTCCGACAGCTCTTTGTGATCAGTCATGATGACACGTTTGAAAATGCTGCTGATTCAGTCATTTTTGTCGATCGGGAGGAAGAGGCCTGATGGAACCTCAGGAACGCTTCTAGAACTTGGCTGAGGGGGATAAATTATCCTGGTTTACCAGAGGGCTTGAGGTATAACGGATCCAGAGTCTGATCAAGCGTGAGGTCCCCGGTGAATCAGTTCCTGAAAGTTGCTTCTG
>NZ_MQTZ01000068.1 GCF_001939115.1 Leptolyngbya sp. 'hensonii'
CCAATTGCGTTGGAGGAAGGCACAACCGCACCAGAGATGATGTTGTTGCCATACAGAAGAGAGCCAGCTACAGGCTCACGGATACCATCGATGTCCACCGGAGGAGCAGCGATGAAGGCGATCACGAAGCAGATGGTTGCAGTCAGCAGGGTGGGGATCATCAGAACCCCAAACCAACCTACGTACAGGCGATTCTCAGTGCTGGTGACCCAGCTACAGAAGCGCTCCCACACATTGGCGCGCTCAGCGCGTTGGAGAACAGTTGTCATGGCTATATATAAATTAGTAACAACAGAATGAATTCAGGGAGTCAGTGACTTCACCTGTTTACATATCTTAAAGTTAGTATTTTGTTTTGTAAAGCAATCTCCAATGAATTTTTCCCTGTTGTCAAAAGTCACTTATAGCCCTGCCTATACCCTTGTACCGACCTTCGAATGCTTTAACCATTGTACTTATTGCAACTTTCGAGCTGCTCCAGGACAAAGCCCCTGGTTGACTCTGGCAGAGGCTGAAGCCAGACTGAAGCCCCTACAGTCTCAGGGCGTGATTGAAATTCTCATTCTCAGTGGCGAAGTCCATCCGGCCAGTCCCCGGCGACAGGACTGGTTTCAGCACATCTACAGGCTTTGTCAGCTCGCGCTTGATTTAGGGTTTCTCCCCCATACCAATGCGGGTCCTTTAAGCTTTTCTGAGCTGGAATCATTAAGAACTGTTAACGTCTCCATGGGGTTGATGCTGGAGCAGATCACACCGATGCTTCTAGAGACTGTTCATCGACACGCCCCTAGCAAGGTGCCGGAACTGAGAGTGCAGCAGTTAGAGTGGGCTGGCCAACTGAAAATTCCTTTTACCACGGGATTGTTGTTGGGGATTGGGGAGAGCGAACAGGATCGATGTGAAACCCTGGCCACGATCGCCCAGTTGCACCAACGTTGGGGGCATATTCAGGAGGTCATTCTGCAGCCCCACAGCACTGGACAGAAGCAATCGGAAGCAGGAACGACCTTCCCGTTTGATCAGTTCCTCCGCACCATTGCGCTGGCCCGAGAAATTTTACCGGGTGATATCACCTTACAGGTTCCCCCGAATCTCATCCCTGAGCCCTCCGGAATCCTGGCTTGCCTGCAGGTTGGCGCGAGGGATCTGGGCGGCATCGGCCCGATCGATGAAGTGAACCCTGACTATCCCCATCCCCTGGGTCAAGATTTGGTCCATCAACTCAATCAAGCCGGATGGCAGTTGGTTCCACGGCTACCTATTTACCCGCAATTTGATCATTGGTTAGATCATTACATCTACCAAAGCGTTAAGGAATGGCGTGAAAAACTGACATAATCCCGATCAATATCTTTTGCTATTGATACCGATTCAATTTGGAATCGGAAGAGCTTCGTCCCTCTTCAATAATCATTTACAAAATATTAAAAAAAGGCGAGTAATGAATAAGGATACATCCAGTAAAACTTAATCCAGTAAACACCTTGATAACATTCGTTAAGAAGTAAATCTAAAAATACATGCAGAAATTATCATGGGTATTGAGCTCTCTAGCCTAAAACATTTAATTCGAGTTTAAAGAGAGTTTCAATTTGTGTTCTTTTGAATTTTTGTGGCTTTCACCAGCTTCATGTCAGTTCATTCTCTTCAAGCTGGCAAAGGAGAGGAGTGTTTTTATTTACTCAAGTTAACTGGAGTAAAAAAATGTCGAAATCAATTGCAAATCTTACCTATAAATTGCTGATCAGGGAAATCGAAGATATTCTGGACAGCTGTCACTATCATTCCTATCGGCATGTCTTTGCCATTCCAGAACTTAGACAACAACTGATGACTAATGTTTTGAATCGTGTGCCTGCGTGTTATGCCCTCGTTGAAGAAGACGAAGAGATGCATGTGGATGCCACGATCGTTCCCAATGTCATTTCTAGTCAACTGCACTACGTCGTAGCTGAAGAAATTAACCGTTTGGTTGAAGATCAGGAAGCCTGGGTCAGTCATCACATCCCTCAGGAGGTAGGGGCCGGTTTTGCACCCTCCAACTGGTTCGGATAAATCAGTAGCCGCTAGCGGCCAGATTGAGCTGATGGTTGTAAGCTGTCCGTTCTACTCGGCTATCCCAAGTGCCGTCTGCATAGAGGTTGAGCAGTCTGAAACCGGGGGTTGTTTGATCAAGGGAAAACTGTGAACTTTTCGGTTCAAATTGAATCGAGGTGGAAGGTGCACCCAGATAATGAACCCCCCGCTGTTGGCAGGTAAATTCCTGGTGAATATGGCCAAACAAAACCAGTTTGACTTGAGGATAACGATCAAGAACGGCAAAGAGTTGGGCTGAGTTTTGTAGCGTACTGGTGTCTAACCAGGCAGACTCTACCAGGAAAGGCGGATGATGCAGCGCGATCGTCGTAGGATAGCACCGGGATAATTGCAACTGAGAATCCAGCCAATCAAGACTTTCTGGTGAGAGATAGCCATGAACCCGGCCTGGTACGCCTGAATTGAGCAGGATAAACTGCCAGATTCCAATCCGAAATGCTTTCTGAGGCAGGATTGGAGCCTGATAGAGGATTTGCCGCATGGTGATGGGATTATCATGATTGCCCGGTAGCCAGTAGGTTGGAATTCCCAGGGGAATTAACCGGGATTGCAGTTGTGCATAGGACTCCGGTGTACCATCCTGGGACAAGTCACCCGTCAACAAAATTAAATCCACTTCCGAACGAATCTCTGTCAATCGTTGTAGAACTGCCCCAAAGGAGTCGGCGGTGGGCAGGCCAAGCAACTCTCGTTGGCGATCGGCAAAGAGGTGAATATCTGTAATTTGAGCCACGCGGAGGGGGGAAACTGAAGACATGGGGGTCGCGAAGAGGGTTGGTGTCACACAGCAAGATGGGAAACTGCAACTGACCGGAAGAAATTTTCTCCAGTCCAACATCTGTTAGGGTCATAGTACCCAGAAGGAACAGGGTCTCCAACGCCTCATAATGAGATCTTAGGGCAATTTTTCGGTGATCTTGGTCATAGGGCAGTAGTAGATACAGCCAAATCGGCAAAAGGGCTGATATACTTAGAAAACTCTAATGAGTGTGGCGCCATAGCCAAGTGGTAAGGCAGAGGTCTGCAAAACCTCCACTCCCCAGTTCGAATCTGGGTGGCGCCTTTAAGAAAAATCAACGAATCTGATGCCAGCGCAAAATAGTGTGACGGCTGACAGTAGGTAACTCGCCAGAAATTATCTATCGGCAATACGCCGGGAACAAGGGTGATTTGCAAGTACCAGAGTTATAGAAGCAATCTCTAAAAATCAATGTTTGATGGTTCCTTAAGGAGCACCAGAATCCCATGACCAACTGGCAACAAACATACTACTTTCCCTCCCAATCGTAATCCTGGGTTTGTTGAAGTTTAAACGCTTCTTTGCTTCAATCAATCTCCTGCGTGCAAGTTTTGAGAGCACTGCGCTGGCTCAGTTACTTGGGGCGCTCCGCTGGTGGGTTATTACACACTCTTTCAAGGATGGCTACTTCTAAGCCCACCTCCCAGGTTCTTTGCACTCCCCGTTCACAAGCGCCCACTGCTTGCAGTGTCACGTTTCCTCTCGTACTCGTATGTAGGCTCCACAAGTTAGGGCACGCAGGAGATTATGAAATGCTACCGCTTACCAGGCAAAGATTCCTGAACGCGACTTGACAGGAACCGCACGGGCGGCTCGGATACACAGTTGGGCAATCAACTCAGTGGAAGTGACGGCACTTTGCAGTTGGGCAAAGTTGAGGGTGTCTGCTTTGATTTGGGCGATCGCCAACACCTTGTCGATGCTGTCATCGCTCAACTTCATACCTGCCTTCAGGAAGTCGGTGCAGGGACCCTGATGCCGTTGAGTGGGCGTGCGACTGCGCTTGCACCAGAAGTGACTGATGATATGGAAGACGTGTCCCTTACCCCAATCAAAACTAACAGCAACGACAGGCGCGCTGTGCCGTGATAGCAGGTCATGACTTGCCGCTTCAATCACCACCTTATCAGGATTGAGAATCGAGATCGGATGGCTGCTGCCCTCCAACCACCACTGCGGGTCGGCTCCCAGTACCACTACATCAGCCCACAGGCTGTTCAGGCTTGGCTCTACAGAAATCACCTCATCCCCAGTTGCCCGTCCGGTAAACTTGACCATACCTGGAAATGCAGGTTCGATGAACCGTCCCAGTGCCCAGTCAGAACTGACCAGCCACTTACCTTCATTCACCCGTTGGCTGAGATGTTCAATCAGGGCTTTGTCGTAGCTACTGGAGCAGTTGACAAAGATAATTTGAGCATCCAGTTTGGACGCATCTGGGTTCATGGTGCAAGGGACATTCAGACACGCCAGAATATCTTCGACGCGATCGAAACTCCCTGCATAAACGGCGACATCCTGCTTGCGCAGCTTGTTCAATACGTGCAGGTCTTCAGGACGCTGCTCGGCAAGACGCTGACGAACGGCGATCGCTGCCACCTCATACGCCTTCTTCATGTCGCTCATCGTAATCACCTCCTGAGAGTGAGCGATCAGTCAAATCCATAATACAAAATATACTACTATATACTACAAATAAGATCAGCCTATTCCACAATTGCTAATCTTGATTTATCAAAATGTTGGGGGATGTTCGCCCATCTTGACCCATAACCGTCGCACCCGTAGTAATTGAGGGCGATTCATTTTCAATGCATCAACGGTAGCTCTACCTGTAGGAGTTAACCCAATAATTCCTATAGCTTCCTCATTCCACTCAAAATGATCGACCCAGGATTGTTGCTGGGGATGAAATAACGGTACCTCTGTTTGTGTTGTTGGATCGGTTTCAGTTTGACGAACCGCTTTATAGCGATTGCAGGAGGGACAGGCTAAACAAAGATTTTCAAAGATGGTCTCTCCACCTCTCGCCAATGGAACGATATGTTCAAATTCAAACATCGTCACAGTGAGAGATTCAGCCGTTCGGCAATAGGCACAGCAATCAGCAAAATGAGAACGGATTTGGCGTTGCAACTCAACCGGAATATAAGCACTCACACTACGCTGAGACTCCGTAAAGTTGCTGTAAGGTGTACCTGGCTCTGGTTTTAAGGATGTTCAAATTATCCACTTGTGTCAGCAAGCGATCGAGCGTTGCAGCGGCATCAGGTGATAGTTGCCCTTCAACATTTTGAGTCAGTAGCTCGCCAAGTTGAGTTTGTTCAGCCGAGGCGAGTTGGCTGTTGGCTAATGCCTGTAATTCTTCCAGGCTCAACCCCGTCAAATGCTCTTGGTCAGATGCAGCAGTGCTGATAAGGCGATGATAGGTTTCCAAATCAAGCAAAACTCCAACTCGCTCTCCTTGCTGATTAGTTACATACTGCACGACTTGCACGACTTCAGGCATGACTTCCTTTGTTCAGGCTTAGATTAATTTTAATGGGAAGAAGGGCGATCGCTGCTACCTCATACGCCTTCTTCATGTCGCTCATCGTAATCACCTCCAGATATTGCTCACACAACATCTATCTCTTGAAACCATGACCATTTTTTCGATTCCTGAACAATATCAATTGTTTGATCAAGAAGTTTTTCTTCAAGACATAGAACTACCTCCAAATCTCCTAGCTCCTCAATAAACTGACGACCTAGTTCAGTAATTTCGGAAGTTCTATCTGAGACTTGATAGTCTGTGTAGCCGAGACCATAGAGCTTCAGCATATATCGTCTAACAAACTCTTGCTCTGACAATGTTGTAAACTGGGTCTTGCTCCTAAGCCGTGAAAGCAATTCGGAAGTTTCTACTCGTCGAACAATTGAATCAAGCTCCATAAGAACTTCATAGAAACCAACAGTATCAATATAAGTTCTTAGAAAAGGGATGGTGTTAAAGTACCCATCTTGGTTCGGTCGAATCTTAATACCCATTGGAACCTTAATCTCTTTCTGATATTCCTTTCTCTGTGAAATCAAATATTGCTTAATGGATTTACCTGCTAGCTGAGACATTGATAGAAGAGCAAGCACAATAGCATTTGATCCTCCCGTCAAATTACACCATATTTCCTTGCCAGAACCACGAATAGGACTAAAGCGATAGGCAGCCTTGATAACTTTATCGAAACAATCCTGATAGTTATCAATATCTACATCGCACCAAAAAATTTTTCCACCTTCATCGTGATCTTTGCGCTTCCATACTTGTCTCAAAACTTTTATGATTTCATCTCTCACGTTACCTGGAGTATCATTTCCTGCATATTGAAATGCTAATATTTCTCTTGAAATAACTTCCTTGCTTGTAAAAAGAACTAATGCTTCAATTTTTCCTTTGTTTTCTTCAGTATGATTGATTCCTCCACTACCCTTAAAAAGTTGAATAGTTTCTTCATTTCCAGTGTTATTTGAAACTTCATCTAAAGCTCTTTCAATGTAGTCAACAGCACAGGTTACAGTGCCAACAGAGCGTCCAACACCAATAAAGTGGTAAATTCCCATACATTAATTTCTCTTTTATTATTTTAATGGATAAAAATTGCACTGCCTGTTAATCTTTGACAATGCTACATTCTAACCTCACTTATCCTTCCGCACAGGTAGCGGTATGTCCAGAATCTCCATCAGCAGTTCCAGACGAGAAGGGCGTGTCAGCAGCGAAGGTTGGGCAAGCTGTGGTAGTCTCCTGCGAAGGTGAATGTTGTTTATGAATGCTTGCTTTTAAAGCTTCAACCATCCAAACACATCAGCAATGGTAAGTTGCAGGTCAGAAACCAAGTTGGGAATGGGTAAAACATCATGTTCTTCTTGCAGAAATTCAGGTTGTTGTCCTGCTGGGTAGATAAGGAGCGATCGCTCTTCTGGATCAATGAGCCAACCCATTTGGCATCCATGCTTTAGGCAATGCAAAATATTACCTGTCACTTTTGTGGGGCTTTGATCAGGAGAAAGAATCTCGATCGTCCAGTCTGGGCAAATTGGAAAGACATTGGCAATGTCGCCATTCTCATCAACCGGAATTCGATTCCAGGCAAACACAGAAATATCAGGAACGATCGATCTCCCACCAAAAGTACAACGCAATTCTGGAAAAGCATAGCCAATTCGTTGCTTTTTAACTACCGCATTAATCGCCGTAACTAATTCACCTTGAAGAATACTGTGCTTTCCCTGCGGCATTGGTTTTTGAATAATGCGCCCGTCAATATATTCACTTGCTGGTTTCGTCTCTGGCAGCTTCAGAAACTCTTCCAAGGTGATGATTTTTTCTGGCACTTGTACCATTAGCAATCTTCCTTTGCCCAAAATCAACATAGCAGCGTAAAAGGGGCATGACTTATTCATTAATGAGTCATGCCCTATTTTAACTCTACTTAACGGGCCGCACAGGCAGCGGTGTGTCTAGAATCTCCATTAGGAGTTCCAGACAAGAAGGGCATGTCAGTAGCGAAGGTTGGGCAAGCTGTAGTAGTCTTCCCTAAAAGTAGATGTTTCCCCAGATACTTGCTGACATTCACCTAGCGACGATCGGGGCGCGGCAACAACTGCCAGTAAAAGTGAAAATGGGTGAGGCTATTGCCTAAAAGTAGTGGCTGCGTAAACTACCGTCATACCTGCCACTGTTTCGGCAACATCGCTTGAAAGGAACGCCCAGAACCGCAAGGGCACAAATCGTTATTGCCCAGCTTTTCTTGCAGTTCTTTATCGCTGTGGATAATGCGATGTCCTCGTTTGACAGCAGTCTCTGATGGATACCCTCGACGACGTTTGCTAGAAGGTTCAAAAGCAGAACGATTGCAGGTCGTTGATGTCTTCCAAATCGTTATCCAGGTTGTTGTTATCAAAATTAGTTCGCTTCATTGTCCTCACCTCCAGTTCTGATAAATTTCATTGGCAACGCCAATTTCATGTCTTCTTATCAAATTGCAGAGCTTGGCTTGGTATGTCCTTTAGAAAGTTGGTCTGCCTGACGAGTCGTTTGAGCAAGTATGTAAGCTTTTTTAGTCAGGGCACGAAGTGTCAATTGAATTTGCGATTCCGCACAAGTTAGGAAAGCGGTTGATACATTCAGATGCTCTACTGATTGAGCTATCACCCCAACCGGAGTAAGCAGGAGTCGCACCTGCAACCTTCTGATCCCTAAGTATGTAAGCTTTTCAAGTCAGGGTGCGGAATTAAATGATTAACCGTAAACCGCTTCAGGGCGAATGATTAGATCGCCACTTGGACGGCGATTCCCCTTCGGGGACGCTCCGCGATCGACTACATACGCAGAGAGTCGATCGGTATTGACATCCAAATGTCTAGAAACCTGCTCTTTGACCGTGACATCACTCATGCCTGTGGTGATTCCCAGTTGAGTTTCTAGGATGTCGAGCGATCGCCCTTCAAATCGAATGTGTACCATCTTTATCACCTCCTATATCTCAGATCAACAACAAGCGGAAGGTGGAGGAATCGAACCCCTAGGTATTACCCCACCCCGGTTTTCGAAGCCGGTTGCCGTCCATTCAGCGGCACCTCCCATTTGGGGTGACTGACGAGAGTCGTTCGCGCAGCGTTGCCGAAGGCAATACTCGCTAACACTGGTGTCACAAACCAGCCCCTCCACCACTTCGGGTAGCCCCAAAGGGGCGGCTTCGCCAACAGTCACAGTGGAGCCAAGGGGACTTGAACCCCTAACCTCCTGTTTGCAAGACAGGCGCTCTAACCAGTTGAGCTATGGTCCCATTTGGTGGATCTGGTCGGAGTCGAACCGACTGCCTCCCGATGAGAATTGCACTCATCCCTCGTACAAGTTCACAAAGCTGTTTTTTGCTTCTTAACAGGAAGTTAGTATGTAAGCTTTGCCTATTGGGGTACAAGGTGGTTTAGGCGCTCTGCCACTAGAGCTACAGACCCAGGTTTGGTGGATTCTGGTCGGATTTGTTCGCGTAAGCGTTGCCGCAGGCAATACCGACATTTTTCTGCTTGCAAGGCAGACGCTTTCCCGTTAAGCTACAGACCCATGTTTGGCAGGCGTGATAGGAGTCGAACCTATACGAGTCGGTTTAGAAGACCGATGCCCTTATCCCTTAGGCGACACGCCCATAATTGGTAGTCCTGGCAGGATTTGTAGCTTGCTTCCGCGAAGCGGTACCCGCATCCCTCTGTTTGTAAGACAGATGCTCCACCGTTGAGCTACAGGACTACGAGAGCGATCGACGAGACTCGAACTCGTACCAGAGAATTGGAAGCTCCCCGTGCTTGTCCGTTACACCACGATCGCGTTTGGTATGGACAGTGGGACTCGAACCCACACCAAGAGGTTGGAAGCCTCACATGCTACCGCTACACCATGTCCACATTCTGGGGCTGGTGACAGGAGTTGAACCTGCAACCGACTGTTTACAAGACAGTTGCTCTGCCGTTGAGCCACACCAGCACATTTGGATCAGACGATGGGGGTTGAACCCATATCGGGAGCGTACCAAGCCCCTGTGTTGCCAGTTACACCACATCTGCATCTAGAGCAGGAGACGGGATTTGAACCCATACCACGAGCTTACGAGACCCGTGTGCTTGCCCATTGCACCACACCTGCTTGGTGACGGGGGCGGGAATTGAACCCGCTGATGTAAAGGGTATGAACCTTTCGAGCCGCCGTTGCTCCATCCCCGCAGTACCCCCGGCGAGAGTCGAACTCGCAACAATCCGGGTTTAAGCCGGACACGTCTGCCAATTGCGTCACAGGGGCATCTTTGGTGGGCTGTGTAGGATTTGAACCTACGCACTTCCGCTTAAGAGGCGGCTGCTCTGCCAACTGAGCTAACAACCCGTTTTTCTGCTAGTCAACCAAAGGTTGAACTTGGTGGGTCGCCAGAGATTTGAACTCTGATCTGTCTGCTTAAAAGGCAGCCACTCTAACCGTTGAGCTAACGACCCGAATGGTCTGAGTGGTAGGGATTGTTCGCGAAGCGTCTCCGTTAGGAGATACCTACGACCTTCAGTTCCCCGAACTGACGCGCTCCCACTGCGCCTCAAAGATGTTCTGGGCACTGGGCTACGCCTGTCTGCGCCCAGAACATCTTTCACCCAGATATTTGGTACACCGAGCAGGAGTTGTAGCTTGCTTCCGCGAAGCGGTACCTGCTAATAACACGCTTATCGGGCGTGCGCGTCCACCACTTCCGCCTTCGGTGCTTGGTACTCCCGACAGGATTTGTTCGCGAAGCGTCTCCGAAGGAGATACCTGCCCAATCTAGGCTCTCGACCTAGCACGTCTGCCAGTTCCGTCACGGGAGCATCAGTACCCTTGGTGGGAGTTGAACCCACAAAATCTGGTCTCTGAAGCCAGCACGTCTGCCAGTTCCGTCACAAGGGCAAATGGTCGGGATGGTAGGATTTGAACCTACGACCTTCCGCTTCCAAAGCGGCAACTCTCAACCAAGCTGAGCTACATCCCGATAGTTGGTACTGCTGGTGGGAGTCGAACCCACAACCTCTGGTTTCTAAGACCAGCACCTCTTCCAGTTGGGCTACAGCAGCATAGTTGGTACTCCTGGCGGGATTTGAACCCGCACGTTGACTGGTTTTGAGACAGCCGCCTCTTCCATTGGGCTACAGGAGTGTGAAACAGGAGGATAGAGAAATTGACCCAGTAATCTCTCATGCCCCCCGACTGGGAAGGAAGGAATCGAACCCTCAACCACTTGATTCAAAGTCAAGTCGCTTTACCTGTTTGCGTACTTCCCAATAGACTTGTTAGTCGCTCGTTAGCGATCGCAATTGGATGCCGAGGCTGGGGTCGAACCAGCATCTCCGTGATTCAGAGTCACAGCGACTTTCCATGTCGTCCACTCGGCAATGAATGGCTGCCCCAGCAAGAGTCGAACTTGCAACCGTGCGGTTAACAGCCGCCCGCTCCGCCATTGAGCTATGGGGCAATGAGTGGGAAGTGACAAGATTCTCCGAAGGAGACGCTTCGCGAACGAACTGCCTTCTCGCCGTCTATGTCCTTCGGACAGGCAAGCCAACAGCGGCACGTGAGCACCAGCTTCACCAACTTCCCACAAGCGGAGAGCAGAGGAATCGAACCCCTAGCCCAAGGACTACCCTGGTGTTCAAGACCAGTTGCCGACCATTCAGCGGTGCCCTCCATCATTGGCGAGAACGGAAGGAGTTGAACCTTCACTCTTCAGTTTCGTAGACCGATGTGTTCATCCAGTTACACCACGTTCTCAAAGGTGGAGAGCAGTGGACTCGTTCGCGTAGCGTCTCCTTCGGAGAAACCACAATTGTTCATCCATCTGTTTAGCAAACAGCGCCAATGTCCTAATTGGTTTACTCTCCATGATTGGTAGGTCGGGCAGGAGTCGCACCTGCAACGCAAGAAGCGGCTGTTTTACAGACAGTTGCCCACGCTGATAGGCGAGCCGACCTATGATTTGTTTTTGCTGCTCAAGGATGAGCAAGATTTGGCAGTGCCGACGGGAGTTGAACCCGCAAGCATCGACTTGAAAGATCGACGGCTTTACCAATTTGCCTACGGCACCAAACTTTGAGATTTCTACAGCGTGCAAGTTTGAGAAGCTGTTTTTCAGCCTCCAAGGTTGGCGGAGGCTGTAGGAGTCGAACCTACTTCGCCGTTAGGCGAGTGACCAGTATGTAGGCTTCTCGGATGAGGGAACACCGTAGAACGCACAGACCAGGATTTGAACCCGGACAAAAGGCTTTGGAGACCCTTGTGCTGCCGTTACACCATCTGTGCATTGGTCGCAGCGGCGAGATTTGAACTCGCAATGACCAAGTTATGAGCTTGGGGCTTTGCCATTAAGCTACGCTGCAATGGTTGGACTCCAGGGTGGGAATCGAACCCACGAATAGTCGGTTTTGCAGACCAACACCTTCCCACTTGGCGACCTGGAGATTTGGTGGAAACGTGGGGACTTGTAGGCTTTGCCTTCCCGGAGGGTACCCCAATCCTGCAACCGTCCGTTTGTTGGTTTCGGAGCAAGTGATGCCAATTTCCACGAGCGAGGATGACAGGGTTTGAACCTGTGACCACTTGCCTCGGAAGCAAGTACTCTGTCCATCTGAGCTACATCCTCATTGGGAGCCTTGACGGGAGTTGCACCCGCTTCTTTCTGGCTGAGAACCAGAACGACTTTTCTATACCCTTCGGGAAGCAAGCTACGTCCACAAGGCTGTACAACTTTCAATTAGTTGTTGTTTAGTGCGAAGCACTAAACAACAACTAATTGAAAGTTGTACGGGGATGATGGGATTTGAACCCACGATCTTTCGCTCGACAGGCGACTGCTTTGAGCCACTAAGCTACACCCCCAAAGGTGGCACTTATGAAGTTTTCAAGGTTCAGGTTTGCTGATGAATCAGCAGGAATTAAAGAAAGCAGCGCCGTTCCAGATAATAGATTTGCTGGATGTTCTGTCGCTTTTACTTGTACTGAGTGAAAGATGAATTTCCCTGATCTGATGGGTCATCTTGAAGTGGCGTGAAAATACCAGAAACATGAGTGGGTAAGAACTCTAAGAGCTTCAAGAGACCATTGTTTTTAGTAAGGGAGTGAGTGTTCATTGGATTGGCTCCTCTATGTCTCATCTCATACTACAAGCATAATACAACATACTACAAAGTGTCAAGAGGGTACTACAACTTTTTGGGACGGGAGAGAATGACCGTCAAAAAATACTTGTATCGCCTTCTCCCAGTGATTTTGAGGTTAGGTGTCAACGGGTTGCTGTTCTTTCCAGAACTGCTCGGCAAAGGCAATAGCGGGATGCATCGGTGCTTTAGGTTTGCTTCTCAGCACTATTCCGGTTTCATATAGAAGGCGTTGGCGAAGCCTCTCGGAACGAGAATCGCCTTTGCCTGAATTGCATTTCTCGCAGGCGGTCACCACGTTATCCCAGGTGTGGGTTCCCCCTTTTGAGCGGGGAATGATGTGATCCAGCGTCAGGTGCTTGGTGCTGCCGCAGTATTGACAGGTGTGATTGTCGCGGCGAAAGACTTCCCGCTGATTGACTGGAGGAAGCTTCGAGTGCCGTTCTGGATTGCCGCCGGTCAAACGAATGTGATCTGGGATGTGTAGTACGACACTGGGGGAGCATACTTTCCACTGCTGGGTGCTGCTGAACTCCAGAGTCTCTGCCTGTCCGGTAACTAGGAGTACGATTCTCGTTCCGAGAGGCTATGCCAACGCCCGTTTAAGGTTGATCCGCGCCAGAGACAGGTAGTTCTTGGAGAACACCACGACCTGGTTCTGGAGTATGGGAATTTTCTGTCGCTGCTCAGTCTGCATGAGTTTTCTCCTCAAAAAATAACCCCCGACTCTGATGACCAGGAGCGGGGGGTGGGGAAGTGGATATGGCTTTCCCTATATCGGTGTCAGGACTGCCCTGCACCTCCTGCTGCTAGTGAATTGATCCGGATTGAGTCGTCCGGCGATGTTGCTATCAATGCCTTCGCTGACGGATTTACCGCCACTAAACCGATACGTCCCCACAAACACAAACAGCGCCGCTACTCTGCCTAGATCTGAATCGGGTCGGCACTGCATGGCACTGGCTAATGTGGTGAGGATGCGTATCATGGAAGGTCGTAGTATTTGTATTACAATTCTGGGGGCTTACATACTACATTTGTAGCATTAGACTGTCCACCCTTGATTGAAATTCAGGATGTTCGGTTATGGATACACGTAAACGAGGTAGCACTTCGGAAATACAGGTGAGATCGTACAAACCTTTTGCATCCTCCCGACAACGTCACCATAAGTAGGTGGTTACATTTAATTGTAAGAAGGGGGGCTGGGGGCAAAGCCCCCTTCACCCCCACTAGCTATGTTCAGTTTAATTACGCCCATCTACTTAAACATACATAGATGAAATTGACAGAAAGGAGTTGATGAAATGCGGCATTTCTTGCAATACAGTCTGAACGGGTTGACGGTTTGCCTGGGAATTGCCATCATCCTCGCAGCCAGTTTGCATCTGCCCTGGATCATGCAAGAGATTTTGCACCCGACTGGAAGCTTTGGTGGTCCAATCAATCGATTTGCGGCGCAGCTTTATGTGGCAGTGATCGGGACTGCTGCTACTGGAGAAGTCTTACTTCTGGGAGTACTTTTGTCCCAACATTGGCTTTCTAGATCCCTGGGAATAACAGCTATGCTCATCTCTGGTGCGATCGCGCTGCTATCCCTTCTCGGCATTTTCATCTTACGGTTTTGATCCTCATCAATACTATCTGGCTACTTACTCCCTATGCCTGAAATCATGATTGCGATTCTATTGTTGGGTGCACCAACCGTCCTATCCATCTACAGTACGTTGTGTGTTTTCTACCCTAAAATTCGGGGGAAGTGGAGGGGAAGCGATCGGACTATCGGGACAATGAGTTCAATTGGAGCAGCGTTATTTTTTGATGCAGGAGCCTTTATTGTATGGGGACTAGTCTTTTTACCCATGAGGGTCATGAATCGATTAGCACCTATCATTTTCGCCACCATCCTGATTGGTTTCATCTTAGTGGTTTTAGGCTCTGTTCGCGACCTGTCACCCAAGTAATAGCAGACAGTTTACGCCTTGTTCTGCCCAATCCCAACTGCATCACACCTTAGAGGCAACATCCGCATGATTATCTGTCGATATATCCGCACTTACAGTTTGCTGTGTCTATGGGGCATTGCAGTTAGTTTGGTGATCGTTAACTATCAACCCACTGCTTCGACTGCTGCGGGCGAACCATTGACCTACTACGCCAGCGATACATCCCTTACGGTTGTGAGTGTGTTAGGCATGATGTCGATCGAACTCATCGTGCTCTACTTGATGCTAAAACTGTGGCAACATCCCCGTTCTGCTTGGGGTTCTCTGGGGGCACTGCTTCTGTTCATCCCCTGGGCAATGTTGGCATCAGTCTTTGCCATGCACGGGAATAACGCTGTATTTTTACACGCTTTGTGGCTCTGTTCTATGTATGGGCACCCATCATCACGCTAGTTTTAGATAAACAAACCGGAATTTTAAGACTTGAGAAACAGTTTGTGACCAAACGAATATTCTTCAAGGAGGTTACTTGACCTCGTCCAGCTCAGAGGCTATGTTAACCTGTGGTTTTGGGATAAGGGCTTGGTTATCATGCATGACTCTAATCAAAAAACGTAAAGCCTCATTGACTGCATCAGCGTCAGGAAACATTGCCGCAACATCAGGGTCTAAACGAACTATTGCTTCACCAAAACTTCTTCGTCCAGATCCCAACTTTCTGACTCGCAGACTCTTTAAGTCATACTCCGCCCGTAAATCATCTTCCATTTCTGACTTATCCCTCTTCATAGGTTTCTCGCTCGGTTCGTGTCACTTGTCTTGCGCTAATGATGCGTATTGAATTGCCCCTTTCGGTATACGACACAATTAACAATCGTCCTCGGCTTGATTGTCCAACGATAAGATAACGCTCCTCGTCCTCAGAATGGTCTGGATCGTAGAAGTCAACATATAGAGGATCATCAAAAACAGTTTTTGCTTCCTCAAATGAGACTCCATGCTTTGATAGATTGCGTTCTGCCTTGTTTTCATCCCAGTTAAACTGCATAAAGCTATTGTATCTTTACTCACCTAACCGATTGCACGTTTTGGTCTGGAAGGGACTTAATCACACGACAAAGATCAGGGAGCGACACAATAGCTATCCACGTGTTAGAACCTTGATTGCCAGAGAGAATAAGATCATGGACAGTATTATCCGCAAAAAAGCCAGCTCTGCAGGGATCTGCATGGGTGATTTTGTTCAATTCTTCTCTAAGTAGCAGAGGCTCGAAGCCAGTTCTTCTACTGTAAGGTGGTTGATAGCTACTTAATGTAGCCGAGACTTCACTGGTGCTAGCAGAGCGTTTCAAAGCACCAACAGTTACACGAATTGAAGGAATAACATCAAAATCTTGTTCTGATCGGATCGAAAGAGCTAGAACTCGTAATATTTCAATACCCCTTTCAGAAGATTCCTGTAATATTTTCTGTCAGCTTTGTTCATCTAGATTCAATTCATCTATGTAAGCATCTCTAAAATCTTGACTGAGTACTTCTAACTCCTCAGCACATTCATGAAATGTTCTTCGTTTCTACACTTTAAAGTTGCCGTCCCTACATTAAAAAATCCTTTATAGTACAGAGTTTCTGAGCAGGCTAACGTTCCGATTGAGCGGCTACCGATAACCTTTGCCACACCACCAGCATCTCTCGTCAGTCCGCTCCAACCGAGTTGTGTACGCCCGGCACGGGCGTGAACTAATGGGGTGAAAGTCCCCTGTAGGAGAACCAGCGTCCAAATGATCGAAAAGATCCGAGTGACGACAACTACTAGCTTAAGGCAAGGGCGCTTCCGTGAGGAAGGGTCTGGAGGAAGCCAGCGGCAAACCTACAAGCTGACGGACAGAAACGTCATAGAAGGCCGAGATAGTCC
>NZ_MQTZ01000069.1 GCF_001939115.1 Leptolyngbya sp. 'hensonii'
TATCAATGCTCCAATGCTCAGTTAGTTCCTCATTCTCCCACTTTCGCTTCATCCTACGCCTCTAAATGACTGCTTCAGAGAGCGTAAAACATCGGCAGCGAAGATAATCCAAACTTATCATTCAGAAGATGTACAAAGCAGATACCTGGGGAAATTCAGCCGCCAGAAGTCAGGCGCAGCAAAGCTTGTGGGCTAATTGCATCTCATGACAGCTTCGCTTCAATCACCCCTTCCTGGTTAACGGCTAGCGCTGCTCTGACTTGGGCCGTGCGAATCCTTTCCTTCAGGCTACGCAGAAAATCGTTATAGGCTACTGAAGGAGGCAAAGCATCGGACATAGCTCAAAGAGGCATCAAGAATGAGTTAGAGAGTAGCACGAAATCAGCGTCAGGTGCGCCCATCCTAGCCTGGATATTCCAGCCGCGATCGGCCAGGGCTGTGATTATGCCACCAGGGCCGGGTCATTTTTGCCCGTAGGCGTAACATTCGGCTCTGCCTGATATCCGTCTGGGTGGGGTATTCACCTCGGTTAGGGCTAAAAAATTCGATCGCGCTTTGCGCGATAACGAAGGGAAAAGAAACAAGGGCAAAGGGCGAGAAGGCAAGAGGGCAAAGGGTTACAGAGGCCCTGAAACCGAACAACACACACGAAAACCGTCGACGTCGCTGCGCCACTCCGCATCATTGAAGTTGCGGTAAGCGGAACGGCAGACCCAGGGATAGCTGAGCCACGAACCGCCCCGTAGCACCCGTAAACCTTCTTCAGAGCGGTTTTCAGCGATCCAAGCCCTGCCATCTCTAGGGGCACCTTCATAACTACTATGCCAATCATCTTCACACCACTCCCAGACATTGCCATGTAGGTCATACAGACCCCACCCATTGGGGGGGTAGGTGGCTACAGGAGTTGTTCCATGAGACCCCTCGGATTTTGTCGGGGAGTTCTGGTACGTTTCGCTCCAATCATAATTGCCCAGGTCTGGGGTGAGGATCTCGCCAAAGTGGAATGGCGTGGTGGTTCCGGCCCGACAGGCATATTCCCATTCAGCTTCGCTGGGCAGGCGGTAGGGGCGTTGAGTGTGTTGAGCCAGTCGATCGCAAAACTCAACCGCATCATGCCAGGAAACTTGCTCAACTGGATGCTCATTTCCCTTAAATTCGGATGGATCGGGGTCTAAATCGCGCTTGGCTGGGCGCAGGGCGGCCACTACTTTCCACTGGGCCTGGGTGACAGGGGTTCTGCCCATGAAAAAAGTGGGCACAGTGACCGGATGCTGGGGACCTTCAGCTTGATTCCGTTCAGGCTCATCCTCCGGTGATCCCATCAAAAATGAGCCGCCTGGAATCAGGACCATGTCCAGGACAACCCCCTGGCCCAGATCTTCCGGGTAGTACCTGGCGGTACGTGGCTCTCGCCGAAGGGTAATTTTCATAGGGCAGGAAGGAGGAGACAGAGGAATGGCAGAATGCTATCATTTGCGCTTACCCTTCTCCAACCCTTCTCAGACCCAGCCCCATACAGGCGTTGCAGGCAACGCCTCATCCAAACCCACCCCGGCCCGCAGGGCCGGGGTGGGTCTACTTTAAGGGTGGGGCAACCGTTCGCCGGAGCTACCAGGCTGCCCCACCCGTTTGATTTTCGGATGCTGGTGCATCACAGGAACAGGTCTGGGCTCCTCTTCGACACGCCCGGTGAATTCCCATCCACCAGCTCTGGTACAGAAGAGTGCTGAAACCGAACAACACACACGAAAACCGTTGTTGTTGTTGCGCCACTCCGCATCATTGTTGTTGCGGTAAGCGGAACGGCAGTTCCTGGGATTGTTGTTCCACGAACCGCCCCGTTTTGTTTGCCTGCCCCATGAGTAGAATACAGGAGGCAGAATACAGAAGGCAGAAGTTAAGGAATTCATAACCTTTTGTCTTTTAGTTTTCTGTCTGTTTGCCGAACAGTGATGACGTAATATCTTGCTGTAATCGCCAGGTATTGCCATGAGCCAGGTGGGCCATCCAGCTTTGGAGCGATCGCTGCATGTGCTCCAACGTGATCTGACCCTCAACATAAGCGCGATACATTCGTTTCAACCGTTGGCGGCCTCGGCGCACGTTGTCGTTACGGACCCGAATCCGAATTTGCTTTGGGAAAGTATTGCCAACAGATAGGACCCGAAAGCCAACAAAATTCGCTCCAATTCGGGTTGCAAACAACTGGCTTTTAATCGGATGAATTTTCAGCCGCAATGTAGCCAGGTAAGTTTCGATCGCAACTCTGGTTGTAGCTAGAAAACTACGATCGTCAGAGAAGAGCGAAAAATCATCGACATAGCGGAGATAGTACTTTACTTTCAGTTCCTCTTTGACAAAATGGTCAAATCCATTCAGATAACAATTGGCAAAGAACTGACTGGTGAGGTTTCCGATCGGGAGACCACGCCGTCGCAAGCAAGGGGTCAATAAGTCATCACCGGGAAAGTATTCCATGATCGGCTCCTGCTCATTGCTGCGATCGATAATCAGGTCAATCAGGTGCAATGTATCTGGGCATTTGATTTTGCGTCGGAGTAGGGTTTTGAGGATTTCATGATCAATTGCAGGGAAGTATTTCCGAATATCGCACTGGAGTACATACTGACAGTTTCGATAAAACTGGACGAAGCGGCGGAATGCTCGATGGGTGCCGAAACCAACCCGATTGGCGTAACTGTCGTGAATAAAAGTCTGCTCAAAGATCGGGGCAATGATATTGCAGAGCGCATGATGAACGACTCGATCGCGGTAAGGTGCGGCTGAAATAAGCCTGGGCTTGGGTTCAAAGATTCGAAATGTTCTATAAGTGCCTGGTTCATAGGTGTGGCTGCGCAATTCGTGCTGCAGGCAAGCTAATTCCTGTTCCAGATGATAATTGAACTCCAGGACATTGGCTCGAAATCGTTTGGCGCGTTGCGCTTGGCGGGCTGAATTGAGCAAGTTCTCAAAGTCAGTGATTTGGGACCATAAATTGCCGTAGCGTTTCATGGCATTGGCTGCCGCTGTCGTTGCTGTTTCATCCACCCACCCAGCTCAGTGCCAATACTGTTGAGCTGTTTCCCAGCATATTCATAACGAGGTGCTTTAACCAGATCAAAGTCCATCAACAGGCGAGTTTGGTGACGGAGGATGTCGAGGCGAATATTCAGATCCTCCAGGATGGATAATTTATCAGCGCGATAACGAGCCTGAATTAGCCCCTCCAATAAGTCATAAAGCCCAGCAATAATCCGATCTCCCAGCATAAATTTATGATCGCGGGGTAAGTGATTCAAAATAGGTACGTACCAACGGATCAGGTCATAGGTCTTTTGAATAACCGGGAGGTCTTTCATGGATTGTCTTGATAGGTGACTGGCTTAATATTAATTCTCTGATAGGCTGTAAAACCCAAAAAAATTTTTAGGCGCTGCGCGCCAGGGTAAAAAACCAAGGGCAAAGGGCAAAAAGGCAAGAGGGCAAAGGGTTACAGAGGCCCTGAAACCGAACAACACACACGAAAACCGTCGTTGTAGTTGCGCCACTCCGCATCAATGCTGTTGCGGTAAGCGGAACGGCAGTACCAGGGACTGCTGAACCACGAACCGCCCCGAATCACCCGTCTACCTTGCTCATAGCGCTTTTCGGCGATCCAGGCATTGCCGTCTCTAGGGGCACCTACATAGCTATCATGCCAATCATCTTCACACCACTCCCAGACATTGCCATGCAGGTCATAGAGGCCAAAGGCATTGGCCACACCAAAACTACCCACCGGGGTTGTCCCTTTTGACCCCGATCGTTGTTTAGGGCTGGCCCCATACCCCTGCTCCCAATTGTAATTTGCTAAATCGGGCGTAATGGTTGCACCAAAATGAAACGGGGTTTCTGTTCCGGCGCGACAGGCATACTCCCACTCGGCTTCGCTGGGCAGGCGGTAGGGTTTCCCGGTCAACTGGGACAGGCGAGCGCAGAACTCGGTTGCCTCTAGCCAGGAGACTCGCTCAACTGGCCGACGATCGTCTCCCCTAAAGTTGGATGGGTCAGGGTCCAGCGATCTCTCTACTTGGGGCAGGCCAGCCACCTGCCTCCACTGGGCCTGGGTGACCGGGTACTTGCCCAGGAAAAAGGCGGGGACGGTGACCGGATGCTGTGGCCCTCCCCGATCGAACTGCCCTGGTTCGTTCTCTGGAGAACCCATCTGGAAGGTTCCCGCTGGGATGGCCACCATCTCCAGGCCGACGGTCTCGCTCAGTTGCTCAACATAGCCCCAGGCTTCCCCCCTTTGTTTCTGAATGATGACTTCAGACTTCCTGCCCCTGCCCCAAACCTCGACGGTGGCAATCTCAAACTCAAAGGGCTGTAGTTGCTCCTCTGCTTCTAGCTCGACAAATACGGTTTCAAACGTGACTTCAATCAGAGAGGGAAAGCTGACCAGGGGGGGGATAGGAGGTGGAGGTGGGGGAGAATACTGCTGCCCTATCTGTTGGGCGAGTTGGCGATACTTACCTCCCTTCCGTTTCAACACTGCTGCCGTTACTGTGGCAAAGGGACGGAGTTGTTTGGCTTTTTCAATCAGTTCTGGATCTCCACTCTGGGTCCAAAGCTGTAGCTCTGCGACAAATTCCTCCAGGAACTGATCCAGCGGCTGTTTAAACTGCTGCTCAATAAAAGCTGAAAACACCTGCATCGTATCAGGAACCGGAGTTCCTTCTAGCAGAAGCTGGCGGATTTCCTCATCTCTAAAGCCATACTCTACTGCATCAGGATGACTTCCTAGATCTAGTGCTTCCAGTGGCTCTAGCAATCCGCCTAACAAAACTTCTGCGACATTCATCTGCCGAGAATTGGGTAGCAGAGTTTCCTGAATCAACCGGATCACAGGCAGGGTAATGACTGGCGAAGCGGCTACCAGCCCCATCAATCGTTGTGCCATCGGTGATGACATCACCTGAAACTGTTCCAGGTGGCGCTGTGCAGTTAGAGAGTTGGGTGCTTGTGCTTCTGCAGGTTCCAGCGCGAATGAACCCACTTGATAACCTGGTGCCTTGTTGTGCCCCATCACCATTTGGCTCCAGGCCAATATCGCATCTGGTTCTAAAGGTAGGATGGGTAGACAGGCAGCAGGGTTAGGGAGTTCCGTCTGCCATTCATCGGACCAGGTTGCCGTTAGGCGAGCATTGGGCAACCCAAGTTCCAGGGCGTTGAGCTGCACTGGCTCAAAACCTCGAATGGCCGTGCGAACCCACATTGATTCGGGGAACACCTGGACGATCGCAACGGGGCTAAGCTTGGTCCAGAGTTTCAGCCCCTTGACTAACTCCTCTTGCTGCCAATACTCAGCAACACAATCTGTGATCAACAGAATGAGCTGGCGTCCACTGGGGTTGAGGAGTGCTTCAGGTTTCAGGGAAGGGTGTTGGAGGGCTGCTGCCCCAATCCCCGATCGCAACTTTAGCTGTTGGTTTTCCCAATGGAGTCCCCAAAGCTGCACATCGCGAAATGTGCCATAGTTCCGCAGTAGTCTGCGAAATTCCAGTACCGTCTGTCGCCAGATCAACATGGAATTGCTTTCATCTGCTACCAGAACGACCTCTAGCCAGGGTTCTAATGTAGGTTTAACAATGGGTTGCCAGATCCCTGCTTCAGCGATCTGTTGAGCGGTGGCTTGTTCATCCAATCCCTCAATCTGATCAGAGGGTATCTGGCGCATGAGGGGACGCAGGGACCGCGCCAGGGATAGGGGATCACGAATCGAAGGTGGATTTGCCACCTTAATCGGAGTTCGATCGCCGATCAGGTCGGTCATTGAGGTTGATTGCGATCGTTGAGGTGCAATACCTGCGACTGCTCCAGAAGAAGGGCGGTTCGCAGGTGGTTCCGATCTAGATGATTTAGAAGATGAGAGAAGGGAAGATTTTCGTTCTACACCTGTAGGAGGCTTCGACCCTGATCCAGCAGGTGCAGGGGTGTTTGATTGCCGAATTAAGGTTAGCCAGATGATATCTGCTAATTCCTCAGCAGTGAGTTCCAGTTCCTTGCCTAATCCAGCAATCAAGCGATCAATCATTGCCCAGTGCCCAGACTGCTCAAAGAACTGAACAATAGGTCTTTAATGGCCTTTTCATCCGCATTCTTCGTTAAAAGGTACAAAGTATTGAGCAACTGGTCAGTTGCCAGGTTCCCCTCTTCCTGATCATTACAATCTTGAAAATCCCGAATTACCTGTTGAAACTGTTGAATCAGGTCTTCTCCCAGATGGGCTTTGACGATATTGACCAGGGCTTCATCTCTAGGTGTTGGCATGGACACCCGCACACACCGGCGCAGAAATGCTGAAGGAAATTCTCGTTCCCCGTTACTGGTCAGCACGACTACCGGAAACGCCTGACATTGGACCTGTCCGTCTGGAATCGGCACATCCAGACCATCCTCTGATTCTACAGGTTGACTTTGGCTGCCCCGTTTAGCCAGTCGTCGCAGTTCTGGAATCTCGTAGCGTCCCTCTTCCAGGAGATGCAGCAGGTCGTTCGGTAAGTTGATGTCACTCTTATCAATTTCGTCAATCAGTAATACCCTGGGACGCTGGGATGGCAAAAATGCCGTTCCGACTGGACCCAGCCGGATATACTGTCCGATGTTGCGATAACCTTGTTCAACGGCTACCTGGGATGGCCCAGCTTGACTCGGTTGCGGGATTTGCGATTGGGCGATCGCCAGTTGTGCATCTTGCAATCGGGCGATCGCATCATACTGATACAGCCCCTGCTGTAGATTGGAACGGGCAGTCACTGACCAGACTAGCACGGGGCCTAGCTGGAGTTCGTAGGCGATCGCATAGGCCAGGGAAGTTTTTCCTGACCCTGGTTTGCCGGTAACTAACAAAGGTCGCCGCAGATAAAGAGCCGCATTAACCGCATCAATCACGGTAGGCTGCTCCGGTTCAGATTCCTCTGATTCTGACGGTGGTGGGGGAATGCGGAAATTCTTACCCCGCTCTACATCGCGCAATTTTGTCTGGGCTATCTTCTGTAATTCCTTCCAGCGCTCCTCATCCTTCTTTTTATCGACTGTCGCGCCAGTTATTCTTCTGGTAAAGCGTCGCCAAGAGGGAGCCTCATGCTCATGCAGGCGGCTAATGCCATCATGGGGTTCTCGTTCTCCCTGAAATATCGTCCAGTCCTGGCTCATGCTGATCTCTGCCCTCCCTGATCTAGTGGTTTAAGCGTTGGCATTCGTTCCCAATCATCCCAAAGAATGGCGAGATACTTGCCCCATCGCTCCTCGTCTGGTAGACCATCATCGCAAGCAGATGAGCGAACACTTCTGACCCTCTCCAATAATTCACAGGGATTACCCAATAGGTTAAGTTCTAAAAACTGATCAATTCCAGCTTCAATCTGGTTGGGAGGTAGTTGATGATCATGCACCCACCATGCCATAGGCACACCAGATTTCAGCATTGCTTGCAACAATTTTTGAACGTCTGATTGAGATTTAGGTAACGGGCAGGTAATTCTAATGCCCATCATATTCCGCAGAGTTTCTGTTAGCGTTCGTAGTCGGCTACAGTCGATATGGTCAAGCGAGTGAAATCGTTCTTGAATGAACCCAGGCCCAGGATTTTCTTGTTCAGGATTTTCTTGTAACTTTTTGATTTGGTGCCAGGATGCAGAAAAGGCATTCTTTAACTCAGGTTTTGCGACACGATCGTAGGACCTCAATACAACGCGATGTTCGGAGATCAACGGAACTAGATTATCAAAATCGTCTTGAATCATCCAGTAATCAATGGGTTCACCCAAATAATCAATGGGTGAAAATAGCTCAATAATTAGTTCATGATGGGTACACCTTAGTTGTTCTTTTTGAGTTTCCAGTTCATCAATGGCTTTAGAGAGAACCTGTTGAACTGTTTGCGGAAGTTTTTTCCAGGTAGATAACGTACCTGGTTCTGTTGCGAGGTCTTGTCCAGTTATATTTGGATTAAGTTGAATTGGCAGTTCTTTCACGTTACCTTTAGGAAGCAGGCAACGTAAAGTTGCAAGTACTCGAATGTCTTTAGTTCTTCTCTTGCTGTTATGAAGTCTGACTGGACTGAGCAGAATCATTAGATAAGCCTGCAAAATCTCTCCTCCACACTCACTGGAGACAGGCAAGACTTGAGCTGGAGCTTGCTCAGGATTTAAGTCTGGGAAATTCTCTGCTCTCCAACATTCTAACTCTCGCTTGACGCCCTCATTTAGTTCTGCTTGCCCTAAAAGTTTCCGGACAAAGACCAGAATACTGGGGGCTTCCTCAAGGGTTGGATAGCCTTCTGCAAACAGTTTGAGCAACTGAAAGCACTTAAACCAGGCTGATAAATCACTCTGCTTAAAATCCTGAATTTCCTGTGAACAGTTAACTTGAATTTGCCTGGGCAGAATAGCTTTACCGACTTGCCAAAGTACTTGAAAAGTATCAATTTGTTCAAGAATATGGATAAGACTCGTTAGTGATTTAGAAGGTACTATTTCAGTATCCAGGTCAATGATATTTTCAATGTGAGTTTCAATGAACTCTTGAAGATCTTCATTTTGGGATTTTTCTCGGATAGCGCCTAATATTAGTCCCTTAGTTTGATCACCTCCTTCTGATTCTGCCCAACCAATCAAACTAGAAGTCAGTTCCTTAACATTTCCTCCAGTTGCAATCTCAGAGAGTCGTTGATTTAAATTCTCTCTGACCATCTGTTCAAGTTCTTTGCGGTTCTGAAAAGCCCTTGAAAGAGCAAGTCTAAGCTTTTTAACTTGATTGCCATCTAATTCCCAGTTCTTAACCATTCCTAATCAACCACAAACCCTTAACTTAATTTTCAGCAGGAACGATTCTGGCAACAATAAGGGTGTAGAGAATCAATAGAATTGATCCATATACAGGTTGATAGAAGTCCTTAAAGCTGCTAGCAAAAGGTTCTCCTAATGCAAAAACCCAGACAAAAAAAGCTCCTGTAGAGATGAGGATTTGTGTTAGAGCTGGTGACTTTCTAGACTCAGTTGTCTGCTGCCAGGTCCAGATTGGTGTCAGAATAAGCAAAACCACAAACAGAACCCATAACACTCCTGTTTGTGGAATATTTGTGGCACTTTTGACAATGCCGGTAAGTGCTAGCCAAGCGGCATTAATATCAGCAGGAATATATTTGAGCAACCGATCTTGATATCCATCTACGCCTTCTTTGGATACACCCGATTCTAATCGCATGGTAATAATTCGTCGTCCCATGACTTTCCCTCCTCCTAGGAATTAAAATACTACTCAACTAAGGATCGAAAATTAAATAAAGTGGGGGCGTTGCCCCCAAACCCCCATTGTTCCTCTTATTTAATTCGTGATCCTAAGATAAAACATCTGAGATTTGCGGATAGATACTACTAAATAGTATGCCCTCACACACCACACCAAAGGTTGTTGCCCGTTGTGCATGATGTAAAGCGACTAAATGCCAATCATCATTGAAGCATGGAGAACCACTGGACCCTGTAGATGTTTGGCTTATGTACTGAATTAATCCCTCATCAGCATAAACACCTGTGATTCCATTTGTCCCAAATACAATTTTCATTGCCTCCCCATCAGGATGCTGAAGAACATGGATACTACTCCCCTGGCCTGGAGGCTGTTGAATATAGTTCACAGGACGAACTGACTTTGTTTCTAAAATCCTCGATTCTACCCGAAACAAGGCATAATCAAACTTATGGGTCGGACTAAAACGGATAGGCTGCTGTTCTGCCAGGTTGAATGTCTGCCCGATCGTTTCCCTTCCAGCTTTTGAGGTCATACAACCAAAGGAGAGACTTAACTGGGAAATGGCTCCTAGCCTTGTGGCATCTTCCCAAACATGATGATTAGTCAAAATCAAGTCCTGGCTGATCAGAAAACCAGTCCCGATCGCTCCGTGGCCCTCCATATCAATTCGGCATACTGAGGCAGCTTGGTCCACGCCACGGCTGAGAAATGCCACATCCCACAGTTGGGGTTTTGGGCGTAGAAGACCCTGCAGATCGAGTTTCTCTGTTGGGCCACGCCATTCAAAATCAGGTCCGTAAGGGAGGGTAGAAATTGGTGTTGCTTCAGCGGGCAGAATCCCAAATGATTCGACGAACAGACGCAATCTGGGGTTGCCTGGATTACGTTTAATAGCAGCACTCACTAATGCAGGCAGCTTTCCTTCTGACTCTGCCCAGATCAATAATTCTGCCACAACATCTTCCAGAGTTTGACCCCCGACAATCTCATCCAATCGCGTATCCAATTCTTCGCGTAGCAGTCGCCTAAGTTTAGCTTTGTCAGGAAATGCCCTCTGTAAGGCTACACGTAATTGTTCGACCTGTTCACCTTTCAGTTCCATATCTAGCTTTATGCTCTAAGTGATACCAAGCTCATATCCACACAGGATTATTTTCCTCTGGATCATGGTTTATTCATTAATGAGCATACCATCAAGCTTTCTGCGGATTCCAGAGTTGTTGCATTCGCCGCTGTAGGGCTACGAGCTGATCCTCAGCACTGGGCGGTTTGAGATCAGCCAGCAGAGCTGGAGAGGATTATAGACTGGTTCATAGGGAAAATAATTTGTCACCCTGCAAAATGTAAGTGAGATCAATGCCAAATTCATATCAACAAGGCTCATGCTCATTAGAGATTAAAGATTTGCGCCAAGTTCCAGAGTTTGTTCCCATCCTGGCCAGGTGGTTTGAAAACGAGTGGGCAAGTTGGGGAGATAGTTTTCAATATGGCCTGGATTGGCTGACTGCCAGCCTTGAGGCCGAAGGCAGCTTTCCTCTGACTCTGGTTGCATGTCTTGCAGACAAGCCAGTAGGAACTGCTCGGATTATGTCCGATCAGATTCCAGAACGCCCTCAATTCAATCCCTGGTTTTGCTACTGGTACACTTTGCCAGAATACCGAGGCCAAGGCATTGGGGCTTGCTTGGATCAGGAACGAATCGTGATTGCTCGTAATAGTGGGTTGACGAAGGTTTACTTAAATACTTCCACCCAGGAGGAATATCGTAAAAGGCATGGCTGGAAATCGATCGAACGACTAATATACGAGGGAGTAGAAGTGGCAATTATGTCGCTTGATCTTTAAATTTGCCTGGAACTTGTCATGTCGAAATTAGGTTTCATCGAGATTCGATCTATAGGGAGAGTTGCATATTGAGGTGCGATCGTGGCTGCATCTTACTCATCCCAATAGCTTGAGGTCATGGGAACGCTACTTTAGCGCGTCTGCAACCACTGRCGTAAGTCATCCAGACCCGTGAAGTCAAGCAGGGCCTCTCCCAGATCCTCCAGTTGGGCCAGGGACAGAGTCTGCAGTTGGGATTCAAGTTCATTGGGGAGAACACCAATGCGACGGGTAAGCAGGCGCAAGACAAAGGTTAAGGCTTCTTCTTGTCTACCTTCTTGTCTACCTTCTTGTCTACCCTCTTGTCTGCCTTTCTGAAGAATATCTTGATAGATTACAGATTCACGCATGGCCCTCTCCCGAAACAGTTGACGAATGATCGTTTTCTTAAATCGTAAGCCTGCCAGCAACTGGGTGTAAGCAGACACCTCTCGCTGCTGTTGCATTGATTCTATCCTGCTTACCTGTTGTGCCGTCTGGGCCAGGAGCKGTTCCGGATTGGCAGCCGCAGCTAAGGGAGCCAGGGGCAAGAGTGCATTATCCTGCAAGAAAAGGGCCGGGTCCTGTTCCCACATCGGGATGACGCGATACTCCTCGTTCTCTCTGGCAGTCTTTGCTCTTCGGCCCCTGGTCACTGGTTGTGGGAGCGATCGCCCTGGCTATACTGAACTGGTTAACATTGCTGGTGGCTGGCCGCCCCTGGGGCGTAACTTGGGGCTTTACCCTCTGGGCTGCCAAAGTTGCTCAACTTCTGGGTTGGCAGCCTGCTGGCAGTGAGTTCTGGAGCCAGGGGATAGGTGCAGCAGCCTTACAAAACAGTGTATTTGCTGACTATACTTCCGTGATGAATTTTGGCGTAATTTTGGGAGCTGCTCTGGCTGCCGCATTGGCCGGTCGATTCGTGCTCAAAGCGCCTCCTTCAGGATCTGCGATCGTAGCTGCCGCCATTGGTGGGTTACTCATGGGATATGGTGCAAGGCTGGCCTTTGGTTGCAATGTGGGTGCTTATTTTGGAGGCATTGCTTCGACCAGTTTGCATGGTTGGCTATGGATTGGTTTTGCCCTTTTGGGAACTGGGTTAGGGGTCTATTTGCGCCCCTTTTTCCGATTGGCAAACTGATCCTTTGGTTGCAAATATTTGTTTCCCCCTGTAGGAGGGATGACAACAAATTAGGGACTTTTGTTGTCTTTGTCGCTTGATTGAATTGACTCTATCCAAAAACCCCTAAATATCAATCTATTAATCGTATTTTTTATGGCAATTTGACTTGTGTTTTCTATAAAGCTATGAAAATCTAGTATTTATTAAAATAACGGTATATCTGACGTGTTACTGTAGATTGCTGTTCAGCGGATCCATTTGCTCTCATAACCTCTGGAATTGGGATCGCGACACATCCTTCCCATGTCGGTGTTGCACGCAACGTCTTTAGCCCAATACAGGATGAAAACTCATGCTGTATCCATATCGTATCTGAACCGTTCCAAGGAGAACATGATGAAGCTCAGGTCAAGTCAGTTCAACTTCAAGAGATCTAACTTTCTTGCTTTTTTCCTGGCACTGCTGATGAGTCTGATTGCAGTGCCTCTGCTGTCTCATACCTCACATGCAGCCAGTTCAAAAGCCACCATTCAATTTGTTTCGCCAGCTTGGGTCACGCAACATTCCAGTGATCCAAACTTAAGGATTCTCGACGTTAGGGTCAGTCCCCTAGACTACTTTGCCAGTCATCTTCCTAACGCAGTTCATATTGCAGACAATACTTTCCGGGGACCGAATGGAACTCTACCAGTTCAGTATTGGAGCAATGAGAAGTTAGGACAACTTTTCTCCCAGGCTGGTGTTGCGAATGATAGCAAAGTTCTGGTGTATTCCGATGGCCAAAATGTTCTGGGAGCAACAATGGTGGCCTATCTGTTAGAGAGATCGGGGCTCAAGGAGATTGCAGTTCTGGATGGGGGCTTCAAAGCTTATAAGGAATCTGGTCAACCTGTGGCTCAGGAATTTCCCAAATATAAACCCACCAAGTTCACCGTAAAAGAGAATTCTTCGGTTCGTGTCACCCTGGATGATGTTAGAAAGTCGATCGGGAAGCAGGGGGTTGTCTTCATCGATCCCCGCCCACCTAAGCTTTTTCAAGGTGAAGAAAAACTTTGGGTCCGCAATGGTCATATTCCTGGGGCCAAGAATATTCCCTGGCCTACGTTTACGGCAGGCAATGCTGCAACAAATGAAGGCAATTTTCATCAGTTGAAGTCTTTAGATGACATCAGGAAGTTGCTGACCGATCGCAAGATCAAAGTGACCGATCGCATCATTGTCACCTGCAGTACTGGGCGAGAAGCAACCTTACAATATGTTGTCCTCAAACATCTGCTCGCCTATCCTAATGTCCGAGTTTATGAAGGGTCATGGACAGAGTACAGTTCCTATCCTGATTTACCTGTAGAAACGGGTCCAGAAAAAACTGCTTAGGATTGTGGATTAAATAACCTGGATTTTTTCAGTCCTCACCCCAATCCCCATCTTATTTAATTTTCGATCCTAGTAGGTTAGACCTGAGATTCATGCCACCATAGCTCCAATTTGCTGGGGGCACATCTCTAGCGATGGTGATCAATAAATTGCCTCTAAATTTTGCCCCATGGGGGTTTGGGGGCGCAGCCCCCAAACCCCCAAAAAAACTTTTAATTTGGTGTACTAGATTAGAGACAGATATCTAAGGCAGATCAGGTCTGTGATAAGTTTTTAGGGTTGCCAGATTGATTAACCATTTTATGAAATCAGATCCAGCATCAGGGGATGTTGCGTCCCTGCGAGAGGCAGGACCAATCAAGGAATCGGGCCATCCAGTTCCCCTCAAGGTCAGTCGCAAATCGAATCGGGATATCGCTGCTTTTATCCGCGTCATGCTGCTGCTGGTTCTGATCCTGTTGGCTTCCAGTAGTTTTGCCATCGTCAATGCGGGTCAACGGGGCGTGCTGATGGAGTTTGGCCATGTGCAGAAGCAGGTCTTGGACGAGGGATTACACTTCATGATTCCGATCGTGCACAGTATCCAGACGCTGAGTGTGCGGGTTCAGAGCCAGGAAATCTCTGCAGAAGCCTCTTCCAGAGATTTGCAGGATGTGTTTACCGATGTTGCGCTCAATTGGCATGTCGTTCCAGAAGAAGCCAATCTGATGTTTCAGGAAATTGGGGATAGTCAGGCCGTGATTGCTCGGATTATTAACCCGGCAGTAGAGGAAGTCCTGAAAGCCGTCATGGCCCAATACACGGCAGAAGAGATTATTACTAAGCGGGGAGCCGTTAAGGCAGAAGTCGATCAGACTTTGACTCACCGCTTACGGTCTTACCATATTGCCGTGGATGATATTTCCCTGGTCCATGTCCACTTTTCTCAACGTTTCGGTGAGGCCGTTGAAGCCAAACAAATTGCCGAGCAGGAGGCCAAGCGGGCTGAATTTCTGGCTCTAAAAGCAACCAGAGAGGCGGAGGCAAAAGTCAATCTGGCTAAAGGGGAAGCTGAGGCCCAGCGGTTGGTTCAGACCACCTTAACGCATGATTTGTTATCCAAGCAGGCGATCGAGCGCTGGAACGGGAACTTGCCTCTGATCACAGATCGGGAAAATACAACGGCCCTGTTTGATCTGAGCCAATTTGCCCGACCATTACCCGCACCTGGCCCCTGATGTTGCTTCACTGGGACACTGAGGTCAATAGGGCCATCCCAGCTTGCAAGATCCCTTCAAAGGCGATCGCGGGCCGACTCTGAAACCGCTGCTGGTGCTTCAGCTTAAGCACAGGCTGAACGATTTCCAGTTTTTGGTCAGGGTTTTGCTGCAAATCGATCACCGGAAGCGCATGGAGCACATCCAACTGGATTTCTTTTTGCACCATCAGTTCAGGTAACGCCGCAGCCCCCACACCACTTTCCACCACCGCTTTTACCATTTCACTACTGGCCAAAACCAGCACCACATTGAGGTTACCTGCATCCAATCCCCAGGTTTGCAGCGCTTTTTCGAACATACGCTGAGCCCCAGAACCAGGTTCTCGCATCACCCATTCTGTTGTGGGTAAATCCTCCACGGCAATGTGGGATTGCCCAAACCAGGGATGATTGCGTCCAACGACAATTTGCAGGCGATCGTAGCCAACGATGTCTTGCTCCAGACTGTCTTGCAATACCGGTTTCACACCACCCGTGACGAGACCCAAATCGAACAATCCCGTTGCCGTGCCATGACAAATCTCATCCGCATTGGCTAAATCACAAATCACCTGAATTTGCGGATATTGACGTTTAAACTGGCTGATTTTTTCTGGCAACCAGTAGTTTGCAATATTGAGGCTGGCCCCCAACTTCAGTTCTCCCCGCTGTAGAGTATTTAGTTCTCGCATGCCCCGTTCTGCCAGCGTCACCTGATCTAAAATCTTTTGTGCTTCAACCTGTAAAAGTTTTCCTGCAGCGGTAATCTCCACGCGCCGACCAATCCGATGAAATAGCTTGACACCATACTCCTCTTCCAGGCTGTGAATCGCGGCACTGACCGCTGGTTGGGTGACAAACAGGGCCTCGGCAGCACGGGTAAAGTGCTGATGTTCCGCGACCATCAGAAAAATTCGCAGTTGTTCAAGCGTCATTAAGTTTTGTCAGCCGAACAGTCCAGATCCTTATTAAAAGGCATTCCTGCGATGGTTTTACAACTTAATTCAAAAACTCTTGACATGTCTAATTCCTATTCATGAACCGATGTATAAAAATATTTGAATTTTAATTTAAATTAAAATCCCTATCTATGAATACAGCAATTTCCAGCCTAGTGAGGCGTATTTGATAGAATGATTTGTATGTTTACTTCATGCTCAATCAAGTGCAACCATACTCACTAGATCTTAGACAGAAAATTGTTGATGCATATCTTGAAGGGAATACGTCGCAACGTCAAATCGCTATACAATTTCGAGTTGCTTATAGTTTCGTGCGAAAGTTAATCAAACAACATCGGGAAACAGGTGAGATTGTCCCCAAAC
>NZ_MQTZ01000070.1 GCF_001939115.1 Leptolyngbya sp. 'hensonii'
ACACTTAGTTTGGTCGGTGTTTGCACAGTTCGTTGTTTGGGGACAATCTCACCTGTTTCCCGATGTTGTTTGATTAACTTTCGCACGAAACTATAAGCAACTCGAAATTGTATAGCGATTTGACGTTGCGACGTATTCCCTTCAAGATATGCATCAACAATTTTCTGTCTAAGATCTAGTGAGTATGGTTGCACTTGATTGAGCATGAAGTAAACATACAAATCATTCTATCAAATACGCCTCACTAGGCTGGAAATTGCTGTAGACACGAACTATAAAAGTCGCCGTACCAGCTAATGCTATAGGTGTTGCAGATTGAATTTTAATTGAAATACTATCGTCTTCTTCAGAACTCATAAAACATAGCTCCTAAAGGAAACATTCAAATTGAGGGAAGTAGTGCAGCCCAACGGTGAAGTTGTGCGGCGGCAGATACCCTCGAACTCTCACCGATAACCTCTATGCCGTCCGCACCAACGCAGTGTTGGGCTGCTCTGCTACATGACATTGACTGAGTAGGCACGGATTGCTGTATCCACTGTCGCAATTGTCAAACCATTTTGTAAAGCTTGACAGATAAGCATTCTGTCAAATGGATCACGATGTAATAGTGGCAGTTTAGCCAGTTGAACCACACTAATTTCATCAAGGGCAAGACTGGCAATTTGATGTAGATCGCGCTGTTTGGGTAAATACGTTTCGGGACGCTCCGGCAGAGGTAGCTTGCCCAACTGGTACTTGACAATTGCTTCCCAGACTGAGATTGCGCTCAGATAAACCTCATTGTCTGGATCGCGAATTGCATCCCGAACATCCGTTGACAACTGAGTATCGCCACTGATGAACCATAAAAAGATGTGCGTATCTAGCAGAATCCTCATTTGCCCTCGAATGCGCTTAGAAGGTCTTCCGGCAAAGGAGCATCGAAATCATCTGGAACAATAAACTCACCTGCACACAAACCAAATGGGCGCAATTGCTTACTACTGGCAATAGGTCTAAGTTCGGCAATAGGCTTGTCAGATCTAACAATGACAAGAGTTTCGCCTGCCTCTACCTGATGAAGGTACTTCAAGGGATCACGTTGAATTTCATCAATAGTTACATTCAGCATCAGCCTACCTCGGTACAAATTTAATGAGCAGACAAGTCTCTAAGACCTCTAAACAGTTCAAAGGCTCTCTAGGTAAAGAGTCTTGATTTGAAAAGCAACTTTTCTAGCTTGGGTTAGTGGAATGGGATAGCCGACTGTGTTGTATCCTCTATTGGGAACACTTCTCTTCTGAAGAGTTTTCTGTAACTCCCAAACTAGCGCTCTCAGCTTTCCTGGTTTGAAAACAAGAATTTCTTGCTCTGGTACCAGGACGATCCAGTAATCCGCCTGAGAACTCCACCCCCAGCCTGGAATCATCTCTTTGTCGTTCGAGATAGTTTCAAAGAAGAGATTGCCTGTCCGTTTAGCCACAAGGTCAAACTTATACTCAATCGTGATGACTGATCCATCAGACCGAGTGACAATTCTGTCTATCCCTGCTTGCTGATACTTCATCTCCCCAGAGACATCAAGTACTTTGTAGACAGGATGTAACCATTGGTCTAAGAAGGTTTCTCCTTCTTGTCCAACTTTGCGCTGAGTTTCAAAATCGTATGGTTTAGTTTGCATAGATTTGAGGGATATAGAGTTGGATACCATCATTACCTTCTCGTCGGATTGGAATGCCAGCCCATCGTGACACCCAATTCACCAATGCTCGTAAAGAACTCGCTCTGCGAGGGTTAGTGGTTCCTCCACAATCACCGAAACTCACCAGAGAAATCACCTCTTGAATTAATTCTTTAGTGAGTTCTTGATCGTCACGAGTTGTTTTCTCAATAATCATTTGAATCGGGTAGAACCCTAGCAATGCTTCTGCAAGAAGACGTTCACGAGTTTCCTGATCATCGCTCTGGGCAATCCTTTTACCTCGATCTGTTAAGACGTAAATGCTTGAAGACTTATTCTCGGCTGAACCTCGACTGGCAAGACCAATCTCCATCACAGGTCGTCCAAGATAATCTCCTCTCCTAGCCAAATCTTTTTCTTTTTTGGCACCACTGCCAAAAGCAATACCTAAAGATTTAGATGTGTTAGTTCCACCATGAATTAGCTCAACAGTCTTAATGTACTTTTGTGGATCACCGATTTGAGGGATGTAAATGGGCTGTTGCTCACCTCTACGCAGATCTTGATCTAGAGCAGTTTTCCAATCAATTAAGTGAGAGATCTGTTGAAACTCATAAAACCTGATCTCTTTTCTTGGAACGTCAACAGCATAGGCAAGCTGGAAAGTTCTTCCCCTGAGTTCATAAACTAATCCCGAAACACCAGGCTTGACACCACACCAAGCCCCTTCAACTTCGCCAGTCTGCTTTAGAACTTCTAGAACAGGCGCAAGTTCCTGCTCTACTGCCAGATCACAGAATGTACTTCTGTCAGAAAGTATCGTCTTAATTTGAGAATCAAAATACGTGAACTTGAACACTTCAATTAGCTCCTCATGCTGCAATAACTAGACCTGAATCTCAGAAGGAACAAACAAAACTTTATCTGCATCACCAATCAGTGGTAATGAAAGGTAATGCGTGAAGCGAGGCGATACAAATGCCACAACCCGCCTTTTATGAAACGTCAGATAGATACAATCTATTCCACCCAAAAGCCTCTCCCATGATTCGGTTAACTGATCACGAAACTCAGTGAGAGGAATCTCTTCACTGTTCTGAATACTAGGCTCTCCCTCTTCTGAATTGAGCACATCAATATCTTGAAGTGGAAGCAAAAAGGCTGCAACTTCACCATAGTGAGTACATACAATCCGCAAGTTACCCGACTGAACTTGCCGCCTAAGTTTTGGCAGCTTGACTCTTAATTCGGACATCGGGATTTGCTTAAAACTTTTGTTCATGTTTACTTGCCCTTCCCTACACCTCATAATGGCAAATTATTTTCAAACTGTCAATAGCGTCTTACGTTTTTCACATTTTAAGTCCGAACCAGAGAACCAGTAAGGGTTGTAGGGTATCTTGCTTTGCGTAGAATAGGTGGTTTGCGCTATATAGGTGCTGCGTGCCAACCGAGAATACTCAGGTTGCTGCCCTCGATAACCTAAGCAGCCCAACGATTAATAGACAGAAAGTTTCTGCCTAAGATCCCGCAGTGGGTGGATAGGCAGGATGGTTCGGCATAATGCCCCAGATTTAGCACTTAGGTAAAATCTTTCCGTATAATACGCTGCTGAAGGTGGATAGGCAGAATCTTTCTGTATCTTTTCAGGTTTACTACGGGCACGATCGCGTGCGTTATGAGATACACCATGCAGTCCTCCTCTACACTCGCTAGACAAGAGTGCCCAAAGAAACGGATCGATCGGGTACGAAATGCCATTTGGCTCAAGCGCTATGCCGATCGCACCAAAGAAACTTACGTGCAGTAGATTCGACGCTAATTGGCTTGCCGTCGCGATTCCCTGGCGATTGCCTTCGCTGTTGTGAAAGTCTTTGAGATTGATAGAGGCTTTAAATTGAACCGTCATGCCTCCTTCAAGATGCGTTTGAGGTAGCCGCTGAGTGATCGCTACAGACATCAAAAAAATGTAAAGAAGGCTTGCTTTACAGCCATAGATCAACAATATTGAGGTTGTCTGAGCCATGGTGCTTCTCTGAGCCAAGCCAACCGATGGTTACGATCCCAGGCTATCAAGTTATTGAACAGTTGCATGAAAGTCCTCGATCGTTTATCTATCGGGGAGTGCGCGAGTGCGATCGGCTGCCAGTGATCTTGAAGACACTGAAGCAAGCGTATCCCTCGCCTGAGGCGATCGCACGCTTGCGGCTGGAATATACCATTACTCACAGCCTGGATCTGGCGGGAGTAGCTAAAGCCTATAGCCTGGAAACCTATCCCCGTGGGCTGGCGATCGTGTTAGAGGACTTTGGTGGGGTTGCCCTGAGTCACTTGATGCAGCAGCGATCGTTCACCCTGGTCGAGGTGCTCAACCTGGCGATGCAAATCACCCAAAGCCTGGGTGACATTCACCAGCAAAACATCATCCACAAGGACATCAACCCATCCAATATTGCCGTCAATCCAACGACAGGACAGGTCAAAATCATTGATTTTGGCATCGCTGCTGCCTTGTCGCGAGAAAACCCGACCCTGAGCAGTCCGAAGGTGATTGAGGGCACCCTTGCCTACATGTCTCCAGAGCAAACAGGTCGCATGAATCGGGTGATGGATTACCGCACGGATTTCTATTCCCTGGGTGTGCTGCTGTATCAATTGTTGTGCGATCGACTGCCCTTCGTCACCAACGATGCCATGGAAATGGTGCATTGCCACATTGCTAAACAGCCAATCCCACTCCAGGCAATCAATCCATCAATCCCCGTAGTGGTTTCCAACCTGGTGACGAAACTCCTGGCAAAAGTCGCCGAAGAGCGGTATCAGAGTGCTTGGGGCATTCAGGCAGATTTGCAGCGCTGCTTGCAGCAGTGGCAAACCCACGGCAAGATTGCCACCTTTCCCCTGGCTGAGCGCGATCGGTCTGACCGCTTCCAAATTCCCCAAACACTATATGGCAGAGAAGCAGACGTAAAGACGTTATTGAAAGCCTATGAGCGAGTTGCCAGCGGCAGTTGCGAGTTGATTCTGGTGTCTGGTCATGCGGGCATTGGCAAGTCAGCCTTAGTCCAGGAACTGTATCGACCCATGACCCAGCAACGGGGGTATTTGATTGCTGGAAAATTTGACCCGTTTCACTGCGACAAACCCTATACCGCCCTGATTGCGGCGTTTCGTGACCTGATGCGTCAACTCCTGTCTGAAACGGCAGAGGAGATTGCCCACTGGCGAGAACACCTATTGTCGGCTCTGGGAGAAAATGGGCAGGTTATCATCGACGCGATCCCTGAAGTGCAGCTCATTCTGGGTGAACAGCCTGCTGTGCCCGATCTGGCTCCCGCCGCCGCCGAAAATCGCTTTAATCTTGCCTTGCAAAACTTTGTCCGGGTGTTTACTCAGCCCGATCGTCCCCTGGTGATCTTTCTAGATGATTTGCAGTGGGCTGATCGCGCCTCTCTCAAGTTGATTCAGCGCTTGCTTACCGCTCCCGATGGTCAATACCTGATGGTGATTGGTGCCTATCGAGACAATGCAGTCACGGCAAGCCATCCCCTCGCGGCAACCCTGAATCAAGTTCAGCAGGCAGGAGTTTCAAACCATACCATTGCTCTTTCAGCGTTGTCGATCGCCCATGTAAACGAACTGATTGCCGATACAGTCAACTGTGATTTAGCGCAGGCACTGCCTCTGGCAGAACTGCTGATGCAAAAGACGGATGGCAATCCCTTTTTCTTGAATGAGCTATTGAAAGCCCTTTATCAGGACGGGCACCTCAATTTTGATCCACAGCAAGGTCAGTGGTTGTGGGATCTACATACCATCCAGGCTGCCCAGCTAACCGATAATGTAGTTGAGTTGGTGGTTGGCAAAATTCAAAAATTACCATCCCTTGCTCAACAACGTTTGACGTTGGCGGCTTGCATTGGCTATCAGTTTGATTTAGCCACGCTGGCGATCGTCAGTGAACAGTCCCCCACGGCAGTGGCGGCTGATCTATGGGATGCGCTACAGGTTGGGCTGATTGTGCCGATCGGAAATGGTTATAAGCTCTTCCAGTCGGCACATCTCCTGGAGCATGAATCGATCAATGGGCTGAAGCAGACAGATTTCCATCCCTCTCCCGCTTACCGCTTTGCCCACGATCGGGTGCGACAAGCAGCCTATGCGCTCATTTCTGAAGCGCTACGGCAACCGATTCATCTCAAAGTGGGACAATTGCTCTGGCAAGCTACACCAGCAGACGACTTAGAAAGCAAGGTTTTTGACATTGTTAACCACCTGAATGTGGGATTAGATTTAATTCTGGATCAGACCCAAAAGCATGAATTAGCCGCACTCAATTTGATGGCAGGTCGGTCTGCTCAGGCATCCGTCGCCTATGAAACCGCTGCCAACTATTTAGCGATCGGTCGTAACTTACTGAGTGTCACCAGTTGGAGTCAGGCGTATGAGTTGACGCTGGCTCTGTATGTGACTTCGGCAGAAGTTGCCTATCTATGCAGCGACTTTGAGCAAATGGAAGCTCTGACGGCATTAGTGTTGCAACAAACCAGCGATCCACTCGATCAGGTGACGATTTACCAAATCCAAATGCGGGCTTGCATCACCCAGGGTCGTATGGCGGAGGCAATCACGATCGCCCTCAAGGCGTTGAACCTCCTGGAAGTCAGGATACCGCCCAATCCTGATCTCACCGACATTGTGGAACAAGCCAGACAAACAAAACGGGTGTTGGCAGGGAGAGCGGTTGAAGATTTGCTTCAGCTACCCAGGATGACCGACCCGCTGAAACTGGCTGCCATGAAGACGATCGCCTGCGTCTGTACACCCACTTACTTCACCGCGCCTCACCTGTGGCAACTGATGGTGTTCCAAAAAATGCAGCTTTCCCTAGAATATGGCAACGCCCCAGGTTCAGCCTTTGGCTATGCCGACTATGGCATGGTGCTTTGTGGGGTTGAAGATAACCTGGATCAGGGCTATCAGTTTGCTCAACTGGCATCCCATCTCTTGCCTCAATTGGATGCTAAAGAATTTGTGCCTAAAACCTTGCTGTTGGTAAATATCTACCTGCGCCATTGGAAAGAGCATCTTCGGGAAACGTTAAATCCACTGTTGGAAGCCTATCAGCAGGGCTTAGAAACGGGAGATTTAGAATACGCTACGGCGGCGATCGCCTTTCGTTTTTACCATGCCTATTTGGTGGGCAAGCCTTTGCCAGAACTGGATGTGGAAATGACTGCCTATGCAAAGACGCTGCGTCAATTTAACCAGCCACGAGCTGTGAATTTAACCAGCATCTATCATCAAGCCATTTTCAATTTGATGGGGCAGTCCGCACACCCCTGCGCTTTAGTCGGTGCCAGCTACAATGAAAGCGAACAGTTGCCCCAGCACCTTGCCAAAAATGATCAAAGTACGCTGTTTCATCTGTCTCTCAACAAGCTGATATTGCATTACTGGTTTCAGAACTATGCCCAGGCGACTCAAGCTGCCGCCACTGCGATCCAGCTTTTAAGCGACGGGGCCATGGGGCTGCTGGTGGTTCCCATCGCTTACTTTTATGACTCCCTGGCGCATCTTGCGATCGTTGCAGATGCGTCCCTGGCTGAACGATCGCAAATCCTGGACAGGGTTGCCAGCAATCAGCAAAAAATGCAGCATTGGGCAGACCATGCTCCCATGAACTATCAACATAAGTTTGAACTCGTCGAAGCCGAACGCTACCGTATCCTGGGAAACCCCCTAGCAGCGATGGAGGCGTACGATCGCGCCATTGACTTGGCCAATCAGCACGACTATCGCCAGGAAGCAGCGCTGGCGAACGAATTAGCGGCTATGTTCTACTTGAGCAGGGGACAAACTAAAGTCGCCCCCGTTTACTTACTAGAGGCTCACTATACCTATCAGCAATGGGGAGCCATCGCCAAGGTCAAGGATTTAGAGGAACGCTATTCCCAGCTTTTGAGCGATCACGCTAGACGAAGCCAATCCAGTACCCTCAGCCAAGTCCGATCCACTTCGCCAGACACCTCCAACAGCACCGAATCCGCCGTTCTGGATCTGGGTACGCTGATGAAAGCGGCTCAAACGCTTGCGAGTGAAATTGTGTTGGATCAGTTGCTAAGTAACTTGATGAAGATTTTGCTGGAAAATGCGGGTGCGGAGCGGGGCTATTTAATCTTAGAAACCCAGGGCAAGTTGCTGATTGAGGCTGAAGGCGTAATCCATCATGCGGCCACCGCAGATGCACCTCAGGAACCGGTGACGGTCTTGCAATCCATTCCGCTGGAAGATGCCATCACCTTACATCGTCCGCTTGCCATCAGAATTATCCATTATGTGGTTCGTACCCAGGAAAGCGTCGTCCTTAACCACGCAACTCAGGACAGTAGGTTCAGCCAGGATCCCTACATCATTCAATATCAGCCCAAGTCTATCCTCTGCACGCCGTTGATGCATCAGGGCAAACTTTCCGGTATTCTCTATGTGGAAAACAATCTCACGATCGATGCCTTTACACCTGAACGGCTAGAGGTCTTACAACTCCTTTCAGTCCAGGCGGCGATCGCGCTTGAAAATGCCCGTCTGTATCACCAGTTAGAACAGCGGGTGCAGGAACGGACGGCAGAACTCTTCCAGGCAAATCAGCAACTCCAGGAAAACGAGCAGCAGATCTTGCAGTCGTTAGAAAAAGAGCGGGAACTCAATTTGCTCAAGTCGAAATTTGTTTCCATGGTGTCCCACGAATTTCGCAATCCCATGACGACGATTGGCGGTTGTGCCAAGACACTGCAAAATCCCAATCGTCACCTGAATGAAGCGCAGAAAGAAGCTTACTTCAAACTGATTCAAGACTCGATCTCAGATATGCTGCGCCTGCTGGATGAAGTCCTGGTGCTGGGCAGAACCGAAGCCGGAGGACTGCAATATAACCCTAAACCATTGAACTTGAAACCGTTCTGCCAGGGAATCATCGAAACCTTGCAGGTGAATCTCAGCGCCCAGCAAACCCTGACCTTAACCTATCAGGGAGAGAACAACCCAGTCACGATGGACAGTACCCTGATGCAGCATATTCTAACCAACCTACTTTCCAATGCCATCAAGTATTCTCCCCAGGGGGGACAGATTCGCTTTGATGTCACCTGTGAGGGGACGATGGCAACCTTTCAAATCCAGGATCAGGGCATTGGGATTCCACTGAAGGATCAGGAACGGTTGTTTGAAACCTTCCACCGCTCCAGTAATGTGGGTGAAATTCAAGGCACCGGGCTGGGACTCGCGATCGTCAAACGATGCGTTGACTTGCACCGGGGACGTATTGATTTGGCGAGTGAAGTGAACGTTGGCACAACCGTAACGGTGATGTTACCAACTACCGCTGTGTGAAAAGACGCTACGTAACGTTGGGCGATTGAGGTGGATCCTATCGGTTGGACAATTCTGAGGGATCTCTAAGCTCTGAAATGAGAGATCTCCATGTCCATTTCAAGCATCTTTAGAGAGCGATTCTCTTTCAGAGACACTCCGTGAATGCGTTTCCCAATACACCATTTCTGGGGTGCGATACTTCAATGCTTGATGTGGACGCTCTTGATTATACCAATGAAACCATCGTTGGACTTCTTTTAAACCAATCCATCATGGCAACCAGGTAAAAATGCCCCTTCAGAACAGGTAAATAGGTGATGTCAGTACACCAAACATGATTCGCCCCAGTGACCTTGAGATCCCGCAGCAGATAGGGATAGACCTGATGCTGTGGATGGGCTTGAGAGAGCCGAGGTTTGGGATAAATCGCTTCAATGCCCAACTGTCGCATCAACCGTTGTACCCGTTTGCGATTCACGGCATAGCCGTGTTGACGTAGCATCACCCTCATCTTTCGGCTCCCATAGAACGGCGTTTTTAGGTATTGCTGGTCAATCAGCTTCAACAGGGTCAACTCCTCCTCTGGCGGAGCTTGGGGACGATGGTAAAAGCTAGAACGGGCAATGCCCAGTAATTGACATTGGCGCACTACACTCAGTTGCAGGTGGTCAGGCACTACCAGGGCTTTTCGTTCTTCAGTCCCAACTGTGCTGACCTGTTGGCTAAAAAATCCCGGTCCACCTTCAATTGCCCAATCTGCCGATACAACTCATTGATTTGGGCTTGCTGACTCTCATCCGCTTTCGTCGATTCACTCCCCTTCTCAAACAGACTGCTGGCTTCCTCCAACACCTGCCGTTTCCAGTTGTTGATCATCGTCGGATGGACTTCGTACTGGCTGGCTAACTCCGCCACCGTTTTCTCGCCTCGAATGGCTTCCAGGGCGACTTTGGCTTTGAATTGGGAACTGTATTGTTTGCGCTTGTTACTCATGAACTACTCCTACCATCTTGGGTGTCGTTCAGAGCTTAACCCCCTGTCCAATTTTCGGGGACCACCTTAGGAAGCAATGGCGCAGACCGAGAACCCGCATTGCCAACTTATTGAAGCTCGGGACAAGCAAGCGTCATGCGATTTTGACGGGCATTAGTCGCAAGGGCTATTGGCGCTTGTCGAAAACGCTCTTCGATGCAAACGGGAATGACCAATGAGTGGTTAGAGCAACAGGGATTGCTATCAATTCGCAGTCTGTGGATGAAAGTCCAGGGCTACGCTTAATCATCAGCGTTGTTTGCGCGTCTTCATGAACTGCCCTGTGCGGACCCGCATGCAGGGTGGTGTGGGAGGGGAGGGTTAAATGCCCTCCTCAACCCGATTATGTGTTTTATTGCCTTCTAAGCGGCTTTTATTATGATTACTTAAGTTCAATAGCGGGATCAGCCTGGACACAGCTATATACCTATCCCCACGCTGCGATGATCAACAGCGTGGAGATGCATATTATTAGGCCAGATCAAAGCGGTCGGCATTCATCACCTTTGTCCAGGCTGCCACGAAGTCCTGCACGAACTTTTCTTTGTTGTCATCCTGTGCATAGACTTCGGCATAGGCCCGCAGGATCGAGTTGGAGCCGAAGACAAGATCTACCCGTGTCGCCGTCCACTTAACCTGATCGGTCTTGCGATCGCAGATTTCATACAGGTTATTACCGGCTGGCTTCCACAGGTAGTTCATGTCCGTCAGATTCACGAAGAAGTCGTTGGTTAATACGCCTTCGCGATCGGTGAACACACCGTGCTTGGTGCCGCCATAGTTGGTACCCAGCACACGCATACCGCCAACCAGCACCGTCATCTCAGGAGCAGTCAACCCCATCAGTTGCGTGCGATCGAGCATCAGCTCTTCGGCGCTGACGGCGTAGTCCTGCTTAAGCCAGTTACGGTAGCCGTCATGGATAGGTTCCAGCGGCTCGAACGATTCGGCATCGGTCATCTCGTCCGTTGCGTCGCCCCGGCCAGGGGAGAAGGGAACGGTAATGTCAAAGCCAGCAGCCTTGGCAGCCTGCTCGATGGCGACGTTACCCGCAAGGACGATGACATCCGCGACGCTGGCACCGGTATCCGCCGCGATGCCTTCTAATACAGCCAGCACCTTGGCCAGACGGGCAGGCTCGTTGCCTTCCCAATCCTTCTGCGGGGTCAGGCGGATACGTGCCCCGTTAGCTCCCCCGCGCTTGTCCGACCCCCGGAAGGTTCTGGCACTGTCCCAGGCGGTGCATACCATTTCGTTAATGCTCAGACCACTGGCGGCAATTCTGTCCTTCACGGACTGAACATCATAGTTGGCATTCCCGACGGGAATTGGATCCTGCCAGATCAGGTCTTCTTGCGGCACATTGGGGCCAATGTAACGCGCCTTCGGTCCCATATCCCGGTGGGTCAGTTTGAACCAGGCCCGCGCAAAAACATCAGCGAAGTAGTCGGGGTCATGGTAGAACCGCTCGGAAATCTTCCGATATTCGGGATCCATCTTCATGGCCATGTCGGCATCAGTCATGACCAGGTTGCGGCGGATCGTGGGGTCTTCTACATCGAGGGGTTTGTCTTCTTCTTTGACGTTGATGGGTTCCCACTGCCACGCACCTGCCGGACTCTTCTTCAGTTCCCAGTCATAATTCAACAGCATGTGGAAATAACCGTTGTCCCATCGGGTGGGATAGGTCGTCCATGCCCCTTCAATGCCGCTGGTCACGGTATCGCGCCCAATGCCGCGATGGGTCTTGTTACGCCACCCCAAGCCCTGTTCTTCGACATCGGCGGCTTCGGGTTCCGCACCGAGCAATGCAGCATCGCCGTTACCGTGGCATTTGCCCACCGTGTGGCCACCTGCGGTAAGGGCGACGGTTTCCTCGTCGTTCATGGCCATGCGGGCAAAGGTCACGCGCACATCATGAGCGGTCTTGAGTGGGTCGGGATTACCGTCCACACCTTCGGGGTTAACGTAGATCAACCCCATCATCACGGCAGCCAGCGGATTTTCCAGATCCCGCTCACCGGAATAGCGGCTGTTGGGATTGTTGCTGGGGGCGAGCCATTCCTTCTCGGACCCCCAGTAAATATCTTTTTCAGGATGCCAAATATCTTCCCGTCCAAAGGCGAAGCCAAAGGTCTTTAGCCCCATAGATTCATAGGCGATGGTGCCAGCGTAGGCAATCAGATCCGCCCAACTGAGCTGGTTGCCATATTTCTTCTTGATGGGCCAGAGCAGACGGCGCGCTTTGTCCAGGTTGACGTTATCTGGCCAGGAGTTGATGGGCGCAAAACGCTGATTGCCGGTACCCGCACCACCGCGACCATCCGCGATCCGATAGGTACCCGCTGCATGCCAGGACATGCGGATCATCAGACCCCCATAGTGGCCCCAGTCCGCTGGCCACCATTCCTGGCTGTCCGTCATTAGCGCGTACAGGTCTTGCTTGAGTGCGGCTACGTCGAGTTCCTTAACCGCTTCCCGATAGTTGAAGTCCGCTCCCATCGGATTGGTCTTGCTATCGTGCTGATGCAGAATATCGAGGTTAAGTGCCTTGGGCCACCATTCCATGTTTGACATGCTGGTTGCCGTAACACCGCCATGCATCACCGGACATTTGCCACTGATGGTTGTCGTACTGCCATTCATATTCAATTTCCTTTTGTAATTTGATATATTTATCTTTATTGTCATGCATAGTGTTATGCATAAGACAATATGTTTACCTAAAGTTGTTACCACTTTCGATGACAACCAGTTTGTTCAAAACACATAACGATCGCGCTCACCGGACGCAGATAACCTTTGCAACTGAACCGACCATATTGTTACGTTCCGGTGCAGCGCGGTTTATGGGGAGACGGGATAATTCTGACCCAGGAGACGACTATGCATTGGGCGACAGTTTTGATGTCTACTAACATATCGCATCGCTCCTGAGACCAGATACACCGAGTTCTGAAGAAAGACTTAAAGTCAAAGAAGGAGAGAATCTGCCAATGCTAGGAGACGACTATGCAGCGGGCGTCAGTGGATGACTACTAACATATCGTATCGCTCCTTTCATTCATCTAACAGTGCCCTAACGAATGCTCAGGGAACAAGGACAATACCTTCTCCATAATCTTTTCGCTGGCACGATTAGTGGCAGACTCTCCGACACAACAAAAACACCTTCAATCTAACACAATGAAACTGTCTCAAATCACTACCCCATTTGCTGCCTATATTGGCATTGACTGGGCTGATCGCAAGCACGATATCAGCCTCTATGATTGTCAGSAGCAGAGTTGGAGCTACACCACGATTCAGTCTACCCCTCAAGCTATTGCCGATTGGGTCAACCAGCTTCGTCAGCAATATGGGGAAACCCAATTACTGGTGGGATTAGAGCAAAAACGGGGACCCTTGCTCTATGGCTTATGCCAATACGACAATCTAGTTTTAGTGCCAATTAATCCGCGCACCGTCGCCAATTACCGCAAAGCCTTTCAACCCTCACGGGCCAAATCAGATCCCATTGATGCCAAGCGTCGAACTGATGCAGCGGCACAGCGATAAGCTCGACATTTGGGTGGCAGGTTGTCCAAAACATCGGGAATTGCGCCAGTGGGTAGAGTCTCGGCGTATGTTAGTCGGCGAGAAAGTGCGTCTGACCAATCGCATTACTGCTGCTCTCAAGTCCTACTATCCGCAAGTGCTCGATTGGTTTGAGGATAAACATACGATCGCCTTTTGTGAATTTCTCGAACAATTCCCCAATTTAGAATCGGCGCAGACAGCAACATCTGAAGCMTTAAAGCAATTYTTTCGGTCTCATCACATCATCCGTAACGCGACGATTCAACGTCGCACTCAGCAAATTCAGGAWGCGGGACCCCCTCTGACCCAAGATGCRGCGATCATCCAACCTGCGCAAGCCTTGACCCAAGGGCTGGTGGCATTGCTCAAAGTCGTCTTGCAACAACTGATTAAATTTGAAGCCCAGATTGAATCGCTATTTACCTCCTTGCCTGATGCTGAACTATTTCGAACACTTCCTGGCGCAGGTCCCCATTTAGCTCCTCGACTTCTCGCAGCCTTTGGCGAAGATAGAAGCCGATTTGATTGTGCCCAATCGTTCATGAGCTATATCGGTATTGCTCCTGTCAAAGAAGAGAGCGGCAAGAAGCATTGGGTCCACTGGCGATGGTCTTGTCCAATTTTCTTAAGGCAAACCTTTGTTGAGTGGGTTGATCACGCCAGGATGCACTCTGCTTGGTCACAGGCATTCTAAGTAGTCAGGAGGAATTAAATATAAAACGTTCCAGGGAGTAATTGCCCCTACTACTACGAGCTTGCATTCCCTCGATGATCGCATCGGCTAAATCAACTTCATGCTCAAACATCCGCCCAGCAATTTCATGGGTTTTGAGTTGATGCCACTGCTCCTCGATCCGATTCATCTCAGAACAGTAGGGTGGCAACCAGAAGAGGAACAATCCTTGGGCTTGCCACTTGAGCCATTGTTGCTGAGCCAGACGACTGGTATGGGCAGAGCCATTATCTTGAACAACTACCGTTAATCKCCCCGTTTGAGCCAGGGTAACAGATGCCTTCTCGGCAATCCAGTCCATGACTTGGACATATTAACCCGGCAATTGAAGAGCCGACAGGATGAGAGGCAGAATCGATAGAATCAGACTATGAATAAACCAGATGCTCGATTACTGAATCCAACCATCCAAGACTACCTCCGCCAGCAAGCGATTCGCCTGAGACAACAGGGTAAGCGAGCAAGTGAGATTGCAACTTATCTGGGAGTACATCGGACAACCGTCTGGGAGTGGTGGCGAGCCTATCAACAGCAGGGAGAAGCCGCGTTGCATCAGCAGAAGCGAGGCAACAAACCAGGAGTGGGTCGCACACTCACCCCCGGCGAAGAAGCCCACCTGCAACAGTTGGTCACTGAGCATTTCCCAGATGAATTAGCCATTGACAGTGCATTGTGGACGCGAAGTGCGGTGCAAACGTTGATTGCCAATGAGTGTGGTGTAGAGATGCCAATTCGCACCGTTGGGGAATACCTCAAGCGTTGGGGATATACGCCGCAGAAACCGCTCAAACGGGCTTATGAGCAAGACCCTCAGCAGGTAAAAGCTTGGCTAGAGCTGGAGTACCCAGTGCTCGAGCAACGGGCACAGCAAGAAAATGCAGAAATCGCTTGGGGGGATGAATCAGGACTGCGCTCCGATGCCCAAGTCGGTCGTGGCTATGCCCCGATTGGACAGACTCCAGAAATCCAACCGAACACGCAACGAGTGAGTGTCAATTACCTGGCGAGTGTCAGCAATCAAGGCAAAGTTCGCTTCATGCTCTACACCCAGAAACTCACAGCACAGGTGTTCATCACCTTTTTAGAGCGCTTGATTGCCAAACGAGAACGAAAGCTGATGTGGATTGTTGATCGCCATCCCGTGCATCGCTCGGATGCCGTGTACCAGTGGCTACAAAACCATCAAGATAAAATTGAAATGTACTTGCTACCACCCTACGCTCCCCAGTTGAATCCAGCCGAGTATCTCAATTGCGATGTCAAACAAGGCGTGCATTCCAAGCCGCCCACACGCAATTTGAGTCAGTTGAAACGGCGGTTACGATCCCATCTATTCAAGCTTCAGAAATTACCTACTCGGATTGTCAAGTATTTCCAACATCCCTTCATTGCTTATGCTGCTTGAACAAATGTAGTTTCAATTATTGCCGGGTTAATAACTAGCACTCTTGAATCCCCCTTGAGCCAAAGCATACTCGAAGTGACAATTGGGTTGCCACAACCCTAAAATGCTGATCCGTCCATTGCGACGTTGAGTTTGTTCGAGCCGCTTTTGCTCCCCAATGCGACTGTAGCTATAGCTGACGGGACTCCACAAGCAACACCCGGATTCGTCTAAATATTTCAGTTCAATGTGACCTTCGAGGTCTGCTAACT
>NZ_MQTZ01000071.1 GCF_001939115.1 Leptolyngbya sp. 'hensonii'
CCCCGCGACTKCTCCAGAACCACAACCCGCAACCCCGCTCCCTGCAGGAGCTGAGCACAAGCCAGACCAGCCAGACCAGCCCCAATCACCGCCACATCAACAGCCATCATCCCACCATCCCCATACCACCTCATCCGCCCCCCAGTATCGCCTCCCCAGGCAAACTTAGAGTAAAACAGATCTGAGCCACTCTACACCAGGTCCTCCCATGACGACCCAACTCTCCTCCCGCATCGACAAAGTTAAAGTCCACGCCGCCGGAGCCACCATCACCCGGATCGCCGAACTCCAAGCCCGATCGGGATTCGTCGAAATCACCGACCTACCCCTGACCCTGGACGACAGCAGCGTGCGCGTCCAAGTCAAAGGAGACAGCCCCCTGCCGATCGCCGCCGACTTCCGAATTGGCCTAGCCGTTCCCCCCCGCACCGAAACCTATCCCACCCCAGCCGAGGCTGAACTCGAAGCCGCGATCGACCAGGTTCACCGCCTGGAAGACCTGATCGCCCTGATCAACCAGGAGATGCTCACCCTAACCGACCTACAGGTGCCCGATCGACCCGATGGCGAGGAAGGGAAAGCTCCTCCCCCCTCTCCCCTGAGTGCCCGTCTGGCCCTAGCCGACTTCACCACCGAACAGTTACAGGCGCGCTTACAGGAACGACGGAACATTGAGGAACAACTGCGCCTAGCGCGGGAACATCGGGCTGATTTAGAACAGAGAAAAGCCCTGGCCTCAACCGCTCAGACAGCTCGTCCCCACGAATTGCGTAAGACCCTAGTCATCCGCCTCAGCGATCGGGAACCCGCCTCCCTGCCCTCCGCCTCCCTGCGCTTGCTGGTGGAATACTTTGTCCCCGGTGCCCGCTGGACCCCCACCTACGTCTGCCGCTTGGAAAGCCGCACCTCCACCGCCACGATCTCAGTTCGCGCCTTCATCTGCCAGCGCACCGGCGAAGACTGGTCCGGCGTGCGTCTGGAACTCTCAACCGCTGATCCAATCGCCTGGTGTGCCCTCCCCGAACTTCCCGCTCGACGGATTGGCCGGGTCCAGCCCCCCGTTCATAAATCCGGTTGGCGCAGACCCCCCATCGGAGCTGGGGGACTCTTCGAGGATTACGATCGACAACGGCAGGCAGCCCTGGCCACGGTGAAACAGCCCCCAGTCTCCGATCTGGTGCTGCCTGATCTGGTCAGCCCCGTTCCGCTAACAGCGGATACGGTGGTCTTCAGAACATCAGATGGGGTTTACCCCAGACAGAAGGATGCCAGGGAGGAAGAATGGGTTTTTGGCTCGATCGAAGATGAATCTGATGCAAAGGACTGGTTTTCAGAAGCCACTGGGTTTGAAGAGGGGGCACTCCGGAGTGCAGACAGACCGCGGGATAGGGCTAAATCTGCGAAAAGAGAAGTCCAGTCTGCCCCGATGACCCCACCGCCTCCTGTTGCAGCCCCAGGGAGAGGGCTGCTCCAACGGGTGTCCAAAGCCGCTGTCCCCACATCCCAGGCATTGGTATCAGTTGCGGAAGCAGCCCCCTTGCATGATGCTTTTCCAGCCCTGGAGGTTGCTCCAGCATTGCCCACCTACTTCCTGATGCGATTGGGATCCGCCGACGATCGGGTCCGGCGGGGCAAACTGGCGATCGTCCGGCAGGAAGAATTTTATCTGGAGATCTTACAACAGCGCCAAATTACGGTTTCTTTCAGCGTCATGGAAGTCATCCAGGAGGCAGTTGCCCATGCCCAGCATTGTCTTAACCTCCCCCTCCCTCCAGGAGGCATCGCAGTGCGGCAAGCCGCCGGATCCTTTGACTATGCCTACAGTGCCGACGGGCGGGTGGATGTAGCGTCCGATGGATCGTTCCATTCCGTTGCCCTGACCAGTCGCAGCACTCAGGTGGATCTGCGGTATGTGGTGGTCCCCCGGGAAGACACCAGTGCCTTTCGAATTGCCCAGCTCCGTAACCCCCTAGCCGCTCCCCTCCTGAGTGGACCGGCGGAGGTGTATGTGGACGGGGAATACGTGCTCACGACCAATATTGCCCCAGTTCCTCCCTTGGGCCAGATGGAACTGGGACTGGGGGTAGAACAGGCAATCAAAGTCGCTCGCAATACCTTTTTCCAGGAAGTGCGATCGGGCAAAGTGTTAGTGGCCTTCAACAAGTTCCGCCACCGGATCGATATCGAAATTGCCAATCGTCTGCCTCGTCCCGCCCGAATGGAAGTGCGGGAACGGATTCCCGTCCCCCAACCCAACGCCAAAGTCGAAGTCCAGGTAGATCAGGTCACCCCAGAATGGGAGAAATACGAACAGGTGGAGCGGGAGACTCCGATCCAGGGGGGGTATCGCTGGCAGGTTTCAGTTCCACCCGGCGAGACGATCGCCCTTTCGGCCCATTACACGATCAAAACCTACGCCGACAACGAAATCGTCGGCGGCAACCGCCGGGAATAGGAATTTTTGGGTGGTAGAGACGCGATTAATCGCGTCTCTACCACCCAAAAATTCGGTGCAGGTCCAGGACAAATCCCGGCAACACCGTTTCCCCGGAAAGTTCAGCGGGTTGATCCAGGATTTCCACCGATCGCCCTGGCCGATAAATTTCCACCTGGCGCGTTTTCGGATCAATCAGCCAGCCCAGGCGACTGCCATTGTCCAGGTACTCCTGCATTTTCGCCTGCAGATCCTCTAGACGATCGGTCGGCGACATCAGCTCCAACACAAAATCTGGGCAAAGGGGAGCAAATCCCTGGCGCTCCTGGGGCGTCAGAGCCTTCCAGCAGGATTGTTCCACCCAGGCCGCATCCGGAGCCCGAATCGCCCCATTGGGCAGACGAAACCCGGTGGAAGAATCAAACACTCTGCCCAGATTAGCCTGCCGATTCCAGATGCCAATGTCGATCGTCAGTTCGGCACTGTAACTTCCCCCCTCACTACCTGTGGGTGACATCACCAGTAACTCCCCTGTAGCAGTTCGCTCCAGACGCAACTCTGGGTTGGCCTGAACAATCTCCAGAAATTGGTCCTCAGTCACCTTTAAGGTTGCGGGGATATAGACCGGAACAGATTGCATAGGAACTCAACCGTTTAATTTCTGAGCCAGCAGTTCATTGGTCAACTTCGGATCGGCCCGTCCGCCCGTTTCCTTCAGGACTTTCCCCACAAAGAAGCCCAGGAGTTTGGTCTTACCGGCCCGGTACTGCTCCAGTTCCTTGGGATTGGCGGCAATCACCGCGTCGATCGCTGCTTCGATCGCTCCCGCATCCGAAATTTGCACCAACCCTTTCTGCTCCACCAATTCTTTGGCTGAACCACCGGTAGTCAAAAGTTCCGGCAGGATGTCCTTGGCAATCTTGGAACTGATCGTGTTGTCTTCAATCAGGCCCACCAGTTCGGCCAGACCTTCCGGCTTCAGAGGAATCTCCGTAATACTCAACTTCTGGGCATTCAGGTAAGCCGCAATCTCTCCCATGACCCAGTTCGCTACCAGCTTGGGGTTACCTCCCGCCCCGATCGCCGCCTCAAAGTAGATTGCCACGGTGCGATCATCCGTCAACACCCGCGCATCATAAGCAGATAAGCCCAGATCTTCCTCATAGCGGTGGCGCTTGGCTGCAGCGAGTTCCGGCAATTCTGAGCCCCACTGTTCCAGTTGTTCGACCGTGACTTCGATCGGAGCCAGATCCGGTTCCGGGAAGTAGCGATAATCACTGGAGCCTTCCTTCACCCGCATGCTAATGGTGCGCTGGGAGCCTTCTTCCCACAGGCGCGTCTCCTGAATAATGGGTTCTCCCGCTGCGATCGCCTCAATCTGACGCTCGATCTCATAGTCGATCGCCCGCTGAATGGCATTGAAGGAATTCATGTTTTTGATTTCCACCTTGACGCCAAATTCTTTTTGGCCAACAGGACGCACGGAAATGTTCACATCGCAGCGTAAAGACCCTTCCTGCATGTTGCCATCACTAACCCCGATGTAGCGCACGATCCGGCGCAGTTCCTGGGCATATTCAGCAGCTTCCTGGCCAGAGCGCAAATCAGGTTCGGACACAATCTCAATCAAAGGAACACCGGCCCGGTTGTAATCCACCAGGGAGAAAGTCGAGCCGGACAACCGATCGCTGCCCCCATGCACCAGTTTCCCCGCATCCTCTTCCATGTGCAGACGGGTAATGCCAATTCGCTTCCGGCTAGGTTGGCCAGCCTCATCCAGGGTTTCAATTTCTAGCCAGCCATGCTCAGCGATCGGCAGATCGTACTGAGAAATTTGATAATTTTTGGGCAAATCCGGATAGAAATACTGCTTCCGGTCAAATTTACTGTAGGCAGCAATTTGACAGTTCAGAGCCAATCCAGCTTTAACAGCGTACTCCAACACTTTCTCGTTTAAAACCGGCAACACTCCTGGCAGCCCCAGACAAACAGGGTCAATTTGGGTATTGGGGACTGCTCCAAAAGTGGTCGAGCTACTGGAGAAAATTTTGGTGTTAGTGCTGAGTTGACAGTGGGTTTCCAGGCCAATGACAGCTTCATAGCGAGTTTTGGCTGGCGCAGCGGTGGTCATGGAATTGCTCTCTCAGTAACGATCTGCTCCATTTTAAAGCAATCCTCTGCCTACAACCTATAAAACAATTGGATCAGACCTGTCCCATAGGTTTTCACATCCTGCAATTCCAATGGTGTTTCGAGGGTGGCATCGCGGGTAATGAGCGGAATCCCATCTCCCAGAATGATGGGATGAACGGAAAGGATCAGTTCATCCAGAAAACCCTGTTGAATGAACCAGCAGGCCAAATCTGAACCCCCAACCAACCAAATATCTCGACCGTCAGATTGACGCAAGGAGGTGACAAAACTTTCTAAATCAGAGCCAATAAATGTGACATTTTCATTGTCTTGACCCTCTAGAGATTTAGAAAAAACAAAGCTTTCCTTATCTTGATAGGGGTATTCTCCTTCACTCAAACGCATGGATACATCATAAGTTTTACGGCCCATAATCACCGTATCCACCTGATCATAGAATTCTGTATATCCATAATCTTGATCGGTGAAAAGCCATTCCACATCCTCATTTTTTCGAGCAATATAGCCATCCAGGCTAGAAGCAATAAACAATTTGATTGAACGCATAGTGACTGAAAAACAGGAACTTTTCCAACTTATAGCAGTTTTTCAGGATGCGCTAAACTGCCAGATCAAGGGTTTCCAGCTCCAGCAGATATTGCATGGATATTGATAGCATCCTGCCTCAATACAAAACCTATTGAGTAGAATCAATCGCATCATTCCCGATTGCACGATCATCACTTTCATTCTGTGAATCTTGCTTCGCCCCTAGCCCCATTCAAAATGGCCAGGGAGAACGCGGGGATCATTTTCTCCCAGACATCTCGCCATTTTCCTATCTCCGCATTAGTATGAAGGGGTGACTAATATCTACCATCCCTTACGATCCCTAAGGGAGGGTCACTGGTTCAAGTTGATCTGCGGAGCCAGCTTTCAACACCTCCCTGCCGTTCGGAATCTCACTCTGGCTTTTACTCTAGCTGGAGCCGATTGCATTGATGTCGCTGCTGATCCAGCTATCATCACTGTGGCTCAAGCAGCCATGCAAATGGCCAGCCAGATTGCCACCTCAGCAGACGGGTATTCTGGCCGCCCCGCAGGATTACCCTGGTTGATGGTCAGCTTGAATGATGGAGAAGACCCCCATTTTCGCAAAGCTGAATTTGATCCAGGCTTGTGCCCAGCAGATTGTTCCCGTCCCTGTGAGATGATCTGTCCGGCTCAGGCCATCGTCTTCGATCGTCCCAATGGTCATTCTGGTGTCCTCTCCGATCGCTGCTACGGCTGCGGTCGCTGTCTGCCGATCTGTCCGGTGCAGCAGATCACCACCCGGTCCTTCATGGTAGACCCCGCCTCCCTGGCTCCCCTGGTGCTGCAGGGGGTGGATGCCCTGGAAATCCACACCCAGGTGGGGCGATGGACCGAGTTTCGGCAGTTGTGGCAGGCGATCACCCCCTGGACTGCCCACCTGAAACTAATTGCGATTAGCTGTCCGGATGGCGAGGGCCTGATCGACTATCTCTGGTCCCTTTACGACCTGATCACGCCCTTACCCTGCACGTTGCTCTGGCAGACCGATGGGCGGCCTATGAGTGGGGACATCGGCGATGGGGCCACCCGGGCTACAGTCAAACTGGGGCAAAAAGTGCTGGCTGCTGGTTTGCCCGGTTATGTTCAACTGGCTGGCGGTACAAACAGCCACACGGTTGAGAAGTTGAGAACTCTGGGATTACTGCATCAACGACCTGGAGTCCTGGCACAGCAGCCGGGAGAGGATTCTCCATCTATCGCCGGGATTGCCTATGGCAGTTATGCCCGGGTGCTACTCTCCCCCATTTTGGAAAAGCTGGAGGCCCTTTCCATAAGCCATCTGGAGGCAGTCCCCGAACTGCTGCAGGAGGCGATCGACCGGGCTGCGTCCCTGGTGTCTCAGTTAAAGTCAAGCGTCCGATACTACGATCCTGTTCCCTTTCGATAGCCCGGAAGTTATTGAACCGTCACTAAATCAAAGATGCAAATTACAGACGATCTGGACAAACTGCTGGAAATTCTCCCCCCGGAGCTGCGTTTGCGATCGGAACAACATCCCCAACGAAATACCCTGATTGAGGTGGTTCTGGATTTAGGCCGCCGCCCGGAAGCCCGCTTTCCAGGCATAGCAGAATACCTGTCAGAGGCACCCGTCTCCAAAGCCGACTTGGACTATTGCATCGAACGGGTCGGGGATTTTGGTGGCGACAACCGGGCTGGGATTGAACAGACCCTCCATCGGATCAGTGCCATGCGAAATCGGCGCGGGGACATCATTGGCCTCACCTGCCGGGTGGGGCGGGCTGTATTTGGCACGATCGGCATGATTCGCGATCTGGTCGAGAGTGGCCGATCGATCCTGATGCTGGGCCGTCCAGGGGTAGGAAAAACCACGGCCCTGCGGGAGATTGCCCGTGTCCTGGCGGATGAATTGGAAAAACGGGTCGTGATCATCGATACTTCGAATGAAATTGCGGGGGATGGGGATGTGCCCCACCCGGCGATCGGTCGCGCCCGCCGCATGCAGGTGGCCCGTCCGGAACTGCAACACCAGGTCATGATCGAGGCGGTGGAAAACCACATGCCAGAGGTGATTGTGATTGATGAAATTGGGACGGAGTTGGAAGCCCTGGCCGCCCGCACGATTGCGGAACGGGGGGTGCAACTGGTAGGCACGGCCCATGGAAATCGGATCGAAAACCTGATTAAGAATCCTACCCTGTCAGACCTAGTCGGGGGCATCCAGTCCGTCACCCTGGGGGATGAGGAAGCTCGCCGCCGGGGTAGTCAGAAGAGTGTGTTGGAGCGGAAAGCCCCACCCACTTTTGATATCGCGATCGAAATGCTGGAGCGCCAGAAATGGGTCGTCCATGAACAGGTAGCGGAAACCGTGGATATCCTGCTGCGAGGACGCCAACCTAATCCCCAGATCAGAACCGTGAGTGAAACGGGCAAGGTGGTGATCACCCATGAACTGCCAGATGCCACATCTGACACCTTTGCCCAGAGCCTGCCGACCAGTCGCCGCTGGCGGACCTCCGGCCAGATGATGCCTCTGCCCACCCCATTTCGGGAGGGTCATCGCACCAGCCATAAGGCCGAACGGCGGCTGGAAGCCGTGAATGATGTTCTGGCCGAAGAGACTTCAGCGCGTCAGATCGATGCCCCTGAAGAGCCACCGCCTGAAGACTACCCGCAGCCCCCGATCGCCAGCGCTGAACCTGCGGCTGAGCCTCGGATGAACCTGGAACCGCTGGAAGGACTGGGAGGCGGACGCTCGAAGCAAGCCAGAGAGACCCAAAGAGACCTGTTCGCTGCAGCCCTGGGAAACTATGACGACGACGAGATGGTATCCGGACCAAACGGGGAAGAACTCCCCCTTAGCCTCTATCCCTATGGCATCAGTCGGCATCACCTGGATCAGGTCGTCCGGACCCTGGAACTCCCCGTCACCCTCACGAAGGACATCGACAGTGCGGATGCCGTGCTAGCCCTGCGATCGCATGTCAAAAACCATGCCAAGCTACGACAGATGGCCAAGTCTCGCCATATTCCCATCCACACGCTGAAAGCCAATACCATCCCCCAGATCGCCCATGCCCTGCGGCGGTTGTTGGACATGGACGATCCAGGCAGCCTGGATCCCGACGAGTTCAGTCTCTATGTCCGGGGCAGCGATGAGGATGAGATTGAAGCCCTGGAAGAGGCCCGTCTCGCCGTGGAACAGATTGTCATTCCCAGGGGACAGCCGGTTGAACTTCTGCCCCGATCGGCCAAAGTCCGCAAAATGCAGCACGAACTGATTGAGCACTACCATCTCAAATCCCGCAGTTTTGGCGAAGAACCCAACCGCCGCCTGAGAATCTACCCAGCTTAGCCATCAGACATGTCCTGTCTGGCTCTCTTCTGTCTGGAAAACACCTATCCAAAGAAATTGCCACCTCTCCTGAAGGTGGCAACGTTAACCTGTTAATGACCCATCAGTCGTCGCTGATGGTGTAGAGATAGACAATGAAACGCTGAGATCAGGCTTACGCCAGGTTGGCCCGACGCTTCCGCTTGATCGCACCAGCACCCAGGGCACCGATCGCCAGCAGACCAGCCACAGCCGCAGGCTCAGGCACCACAGCAACGCCATCGATGTACAGAATGGAATCAAGCTGAGTGTCATTGGTGTTGGCAACACCAAAGCCCAGGGTGTAAAGCCCATCCGCCAGGAAGGTATACTCAACATCCTTATAGCCACTGTCGTTGTAGTCGCCAACCAGAGCGATGCTGGACAACAGGTTAGCACCATTGCCCACGGTGAAGAAGCCATAGTCGTCGAAGCCGAGGTAATCATTACCATTGAAGTAGTAGCTGAACTTCAAGGTCTGACCTGCTTTGGCATTAACTGTTTGCTTGATGGCGCTACCGTCTGTGGTGGTGCCGGAAGCTAATCCCTCCAGAGAGGCCAGATCGACACCCAGGAAAGCAGCCAGATTCCCAGCAGAAGTTCCTTCGGTCACCAGCTTGGCTTGATAATTGCCTTCAACCGGAGAAACGGTAGAAGCAGTAGGAGAACCGCTGGTGTCTATACCAACAACAGAAGTCGTCCCAGAGGTTGTCCAATCGGTAAAGTCACCGGTTTCAAACCCACCATTGAGCAGAGCAGCTTGAGCCGATCCAGCAGCCATCAGTGCAGCAGCCGCAACACTCATTGCAACGAAAGCACGCTTGATTGTGTTGTGAATAGTCATGTTTTCCCTCAATAGAAAATGCAAAGAATTTTGAAATTAATAGCAACAGAAGCTGCAAATGAATAGCCTGATTTGGAACCTGTTACTGTCCAATTTTCAGACAGGCAAACGCACCTAGCCCCACCATTCCAGGCCCATCTACAGGACCGATCGCCCTGTCACTATCTAGCACTGGAATAATACGGAGGTCAGGGAGTCAAACTACTAACCGGTTTGGCATACCAGGCCGTAATTGCTCGTAATCTCTATGCTCAGAATGCCTTTTTTTCTATTGAGGGACAAGTCCTGCGTCCGTTGTTTTACGGAAACAACAAACTCGAATTACGTAGGCAAAAGACAGTTCTCTAGTCAGAGAACTGTCTTGATTCCATCCCATCTTGAGTTTAGCCCTTGAGCTGGAGGTAAAAACCACCCCTGGGCCTAAAATTCTTTGATAAAGTATCCGGATGGAATATTGATGCTGCTGAGTAAGTGAGATCGGGGTAATCTGCCTTACTCAGTAGGGTTGCTTATCAATGAGCCTGTCTCTAGATAGAAGCCCGGAAACCCCAGTATCAACAGCTATCGGGAACAGTAAATGAAGGCAGTTAGTAACCTTCATGCAAAGCCCCTCTCCGGGGAGGAAAGGGGCTGAGAGAGGAGTAATTGAAAAGATGTTAATTCAGGAAACGATTTAACCGTTGGTGGTCTGACGCTTCCGCTTAATCGCGCCAGCGCCCAGGGCACCGATCGCCAGCAGACCAGCCACAGTAGCAGGCTCAGGGACAGGAGCCGCAAAGTTGCTAATCACAACATTGGCTGCACCCAGAATATTATCCGTCGTGTTCACTGCAAAACCGAAGGTATCACCCTGCAAAACCGCAAAGCTAAAATTGCCCGTTTGAGGAGTCTTTAGACCATTCGAAGTTAGCTGTGTGAAGGTTCCATTCAGAATATAGCCAAATGGATCGAAAGAACTACCGTCAACATCATTGGTTGTGTAGTCCCAGTTAAAGCTGACCAGGCCGCTTGCCTTGGCTGCTGTGGTGTAAGCAGTCTGTCCAAAACCACTACCTCCGTTATTGCCACCAGTTAGGGAAATACTGCCGGGAACACCACTGGTATTGACAAAACCGTTGGTGTTGGTATTGGTCAACGTCCACTCCGAAGGAGCATATTCGCCAGAGAAGCCAGCAGCCATGGCGGAACTGCCTAGTAGACCAACCGTAACCACTGAGCCTGCTACAGCCAGAGAAAACTTTTGCAGCATGGAAGTCATAAATGTTGCCCTCATGAGATGTAAGAAAAAGTGCTTGAAATTCTGGGAGAAACACTGAAAAACTCAATCACCTGATCACCTCAGGCAGGCACATGCACCCAGCCTCCGTTCCCGGCCTCATCGGCATAAACCGGGAGGAAAATAAACTCTGCGGAGCAATACAGATCCTCTCTGAACCTAAGTTTCAGGAGGTTGTCATCCATTACCGCTTGTTTACAGAATGCCTGTAAGTCTTAAAAGTAACAAGAGCCAAATCCGTTTTTTCACTTAAAACTCACAGTCAAGCAAATGTCATTTAAGTCACAATACCTTCTCTGAATACGTATTTTAGTCTGACCAGAACTGCACTCCAGCGGTCAGACAAAGTCAATCCCAACCCCTTGGTTCCGAGAACTTTTTGTAAAGCTTCCGGATCATCACAGCCCCCCTCTGAGAGCAGATTTGAAGGGAACCCTGATTGACGCACTACGTCAGTTCTCCCTAGGACGATTTCCAAACCCCCAAGGACTTCTAGTTATGGCGCAATCCTGGTTGAGACGCATCGCAATCGCTAGCCTGATGGTTGCAGGTGGATCCATACCTTTTCTGTTGCAGGCAACTTCCGCAACTCCTGCCGGAGCGGCAACCCTGACGATCGATCGCCCCCTCCCCAATGCCCGTCTGCTTAGTCAGTCCAGTTCCATTTCAGCGCTGGAACAGGCTGTTCATGCCCAGATCAATCAGTATCGAGCCAGTCGGAAGCTCCCTCCTCTGACCCTAGATAGTCGGATCAGTGCGATTTCCCGTAGTCACAGTCAGGCCATGGCCAGTGGTCAGGTGTCCTTCAGTCACCAGGGATTCGAACAGCGGGCCCGTGCCATTTCCCAATTTATGCCCATGCGAGGTGCGGCGGAGAATATTGCCTATAACCAGGGCTATCGCAACCCGGATCAACAGGCCGTACAGGGTTGGCTGAAAAGCTCCGGGCACCGCAGTAATATTGAGGGTCGATATACGGCTACTGGCATTGGGATTGCGGTGAACAGCAAAGGCGAATATTACTTTACCCAGATTTTCATCAATCGACGATGATACTCAGATCTCTCCCATTGCTTCCCTTCCTGTTGTTCCTTGTTCTGGGTGGCTCTGCAACAGCCGCTTCCCTCTTCCAAAGACCGCTATTACGACCGGAAGCTGAGTCGGTCTGGCCTGTTGCCACGCCCCAACCCATTCCAGTGGCTCCTCCTGTCCCCGCTGTGAATCTGTCCGTTCCAACCCTGGAACAACAGGTTTACGAGCAAATCAACCAGTATCGCCGGTCCCGGGGGCTGCCCACGCTGGTTCTGGATCTCCGGGTCAGCACCATGGCCAGGCTCCACAGCCAGAATATGGCCAATCGCCGCACTTCCTTTGGACACAACGGCATGCGGCAGCGGGCTTTAACCATCAATCGGGTGATTCCCAGTCGCCGAGTCTCTGAAAATGTGGCCTATATCTTCAGCCACAACCAACCCGCACAGAGGGCAGTCGCAGGTTGGCTCCGTAGCGCCAGCCATAGATCGGCGATCGAAGACCAGTTTTCCCTGACTGGCATTGGTGTGGCTCAAGATAGTCGGGGAGCCTTTTACTTCACCCAAATTTTTGTTCGCCCTCGGTGAAGCACCTGACAACTCATGCCCTCCCAACTGCCACTTTTCTACCGAGACTGGTATTGTCGCGTCAGCCAGTGAAGTAGAACTACAGTCAGGTGATCAATCAGATTGAGATCTAAGGGAAGCAGATGGTCAAAGTTGTCACAATCAATATTCTGTTTGAGCTAGAGGAATGGGCACAGCGACGGGATCTGTTAGTACAGGGGTTGGCAGCCGAACAAGCCGACCTGATTGCTTTACAGGAAGTTAAACTGCCGGAAGATACCGGGGCATGGCTGGCTGAGCAGTTGCAGATGCCCTATGTGTTTCTCGTTCCCCGCCAGGATTTGGGCAAACATGGCATCCACTATGGGGTTGCCATTCTCAGCCGCTATCCCTTTATCAAGCAAGCCACTCTGGACTTGCAAAGTCAGGGACGAGTCGCCCAATATGTCCAGGTCGCTCCGGCAGGCCAACCCCTGGTGTTCTGTAACGGCCACTACTACTGGTATCCTGGGCCGCATCCAGAGCGAGATCAGCAAATTCAGCTACTTCTGGATTGGTTAGGGCAATTGCCGTCAGACCTGCCGATCGTCGCCGTCGGCGACTTCAACGGTACCCCGGATACCTCTGCGATCGCCCTGATGCGCCAGCACTTCACCTCTGCCTATGCCGCCTGTCACGGTGAGGAGCCTGCCTATACCTGCCCAACGCCACTGGTCCGGCGCAATTGGCAAAAATTACTGCGTCAGAGCTGGCGGAACCTGATTGTCAACCACAGCCTGAGTCCCTGGCGTGGCACCCTGGACTATATTTTTGTGAGCCGATCGATCCAGGTGCAGGATTGTCGGCTCATCCTCAATCAGCCCGCACCCCATAGCCGCACCCTTTACCCGTCCGACCACTTTGGGCTGGCTGCCGATTTGACCCTGGTGTAATTTGAAAATGAGGAAAAGATTAATCCTGGGTTTGATTCATGATGTGTAAACCGCACTCTTTCTTACCTGCATCTTCCCACCACCAGCGACCTTCCCGCTCATGCTGGTTAGGCAACACGGGGCGGGTGCAGGGTTCGCAGCCAATGCTGACGAACCCCCGCTCATGCAACGGGTTGTAGGGGACTTCGTAGGCCCGGATGTACATCCAGACTTCGGCAGAGGTCCAGTTAGACAATGGGTTGAATTTAACCAGGGTGTGACTGTCTGTGGAGAAAGCGGAGTCCACCTGGACGATCGGCACTGCAGCACGAGTTGAAGGGTTCTGGTCCTTGCGCTGACCGGTGATCCAGGCATCCAGCGTCGCCAGTTTGCGGCGCAGGGGAGCCACCTTGCGAATATCGCAGCATTCCTTGTGGCCATCCTCATAGAAGCTAAACAGACCTTTGGCTTTGACCAGGGCTTCCACCTGAGCTGCATCGGGGTACATGACTTCGATCGCAAGACCGTAATGTTTGCGGACTCGATCGAGGAACTGGTAGGTTTCGGGATGCAGGCGACCGGTGTCGAGGCTGAAGATCTTGATGTCCTTTCTGATTTTGGAGGCCATATCAATCAGAACCACGTCTTCCGCCCCACTGAAGGAGATGGCAATGTTGTCATACAGATCCAGCGCTCGGGCAAGAATCTGCTGCGGACTCTTGCTGCTCAGTTCCGTATCCAATTCAGCAATATTTACTTCAGTCAGGGGTTGCCCGGTCAACTGCGTCATGGTGGTGTTCTCTGCGAATTCAAAGATAAGAGGATGGCCAGATCCCATTTTATCAATCAGGAGACATCCTCTTGGGCACCTGAAGAAACTTATGGCATTAATATACTTGACACACCGAAGAGATTATTCTTTGCGTAAATAGTAATTTTGGGGCTATAGGCCGAATGATTCGGCCTATCCACCCGAAATTGGGATCTTAGGCGGAAAGTTTCAGTCCATTTATTGTTAGACGCGCGACTCGAAGTCGTTCGGGGGAGTTGGAAAGGCTCCTAAAAGTCTTTTCCTGCCAGTGTTCAGGCAGATGTCCGCCTCGGAATGTTCAACCAGTAATGAGAGGGCAGTATCAGCAGACGAGGTTAAGTGTCCAACAAACCTGAAGCCAAAACCAGGTGCGAGGGCTAGGGCAAGGTTGCTACGGATAATGCAAATGAATCCTTGATGAGGCTTCGTTAATTAAGGTGCTCGAAATGGCTGATACGAGCATGTTGGGGCATAGGAGGGTCGGTAGCGTCTAAATATCGATC
>NZ_MQTZ01000072.1 GCF_001939115.1 Leptolyngbya sp. 'hensonii'
AACGTCTTTGTTGCTGCCATCCCGTTTGGTTTCAGCCTGACTYCGTTGAAAATTATCGAGGTTAAGCGTTTTCTTCTTATCGTCAGCCAGAACAGATTCCCACGCTAGGTATTGGGCGACATTTCGTTCTAAGTTTTCAATTTTGGCTTTATCTGCGGTCAGGAAAAGCAGGGTATTCTTGTGGTATCGCGGCCCACTACCTTTGTGGTTGAGAGCATCATCAATCCACTTGCGAGCTGGGCTGTCATCACTCAGACGAGTGTGAGGGTGCTGTGGATCAAGCACCACCAGCCTTACCCCTAAGGAAGGGTCATCTGGGATATCTGCGGTGGATTCAGGAGCAACGTGGACAGCACTAAATTCTCCCCGATCGCTAGGCTTTTTGTTGAAGGCTTCTAAGCGATCCGTGATTTCCTTCCAGACTTGGTAGCGATCGCTCAAAAACTGATCGGCGCGTTCTTGAGCGGTGCGGTTGACATTGGGCTGAGTAGAAACCCAGTAGCGATTGCCGTCGATATACAGATAGGTCGCCTGATCCGTGAGCCGTCGCAGGGCATCACCAAAGGTGGCAACACTTTCCCCTGGTTGAACACAGCCCAGCTTCACTCTGCGATCTTCTAACCCGCGATTGGCAGCTCGTAAGGTGGGAGCAGACCCCATGTAGACGGTGCGGGTGACGCGGCGACAGGCAGAGTAACGACCCAGATTCGGATTATTGCGATCGAGGGAGAGTGGGAGAGAATTGGCTCCATCCACGTCCTTATCGATCACGGGAATCCAGTTGTCCTCCAGATAACGAGTGAGTTCAGACTGCACTTGCGGATCATCCATTGGAACATGGGCTGGCATGATCATGAGGCTTTGGTCATTGCGCTCCCAAAGGGAATGGATGACTTTTGCCATGAGACGCAGCACACCACGAGTTCGCTGGAATTTGTCGAGGGTAGACCAGTCAGAATAAAGGCGRTCGAAYAATTCGGGATGGATGGGGTAGGCATCTCGCATTCGCCGCTCGTAGTCAGCTTCCTTACATTCGCCAGGGAACTCCTGCCCCTGAGTGCGATACATATCTGAGAAGGCTTTCACCACAGCATCTCGTTGCACAAATAGGCTGGGGTCAGCGGTCGTTTGGAACAAGCGCCGCCGCACAATTTCAAAACTTTCTTCCGCACTTGCGGGTCGCCAGGGAGACTCCACGCGACCGATCGCATTTTTGAGTCTGTCTAGGGCTTCCTTGCCGCGATCGCCCCCAATCTCAATATCGGATGACGGAATACTAACCACCAGCAGGGTTTCTTTGGCATTCTTTGCCGATTCGCTGAGGGTCTGGGCAAAGGTGAAGTGAGTATCAAAGTTTCCGGCTGGCAGATCGCTCTTGTCATGGAGCTGACGGGCATAGGCAACCCACTCATCGACCAGGATGAGAACGGGCGCATATTTATTGAACAGATCTTTGAGCGCATCTCCTGGATTGGTTGCGCTTTCGTCGGCTTGGCGCATCATCTCGTAGCCTTCTTTGCCACCGAGTTGCCAGCCAATTTCACCCCAAAGTGTTCGCACTTGGGTGCCGTCTGACTTTTGATGAATCTGTCCGGGGGAAATTTTGTTACCGACCAGAACGACGGTGTTGACGTTCTGAGGCGGTTCATTCACATCCGCTTCCTGGAAAAGGGGTTCCATTCCCGGCAGGTCTTTGGCAGCTACCCCAAAGCAGAGGTGATAGAGAGCAAGCATGGCGTGGGTTTTACCACCACCGAAGTTGGTCTGAAGTTCAATCACTGGATCGCCACCCTTACCACTGAGTCGCAGCAGTGCGCCCGTGAGAAGTTGCTTCAGTCCATCCGTCAAATAGGTACGCCGAAAGAACTCAGTCGGCAGACGATATTCGTCAGAACCTTCATCTAGGTAGACCTGCCAAAGGTCAGCGGCGAATTCTGCTTGCTGGTAGCGACCAGAGGCGACATCCGGGTGAGGGGTGACAATTTCCCGCCACGGCTTGAGTCCAGACATGGGCTGGCCTTCGGTGGGAGCCACCGCCGCACGCCGAGTTTCCCGTCGAGCCTGGTCTTCAAAACGAACCCGCAGCAGTTCTTGTTTCTGTTTTTCGACTTGATCGGCTTCTGGTGCAGAAATGGCAGTGAGGAGACGTGCCATGCTATCGAGGGCACGATAAGCATCATCCGTTGAGAAGGTGGAGGTGTGTGCCCAGTCGTTTCGGGTATCTCGCAACTCACTGACGATACTTCGTTCAGTACGCCCTAACGTATTACGGAAGACGTTATTCCACTGCTCCCACATCACCATGAGCAGGGCAGAAACATCTTCTTTGAGAACATCTTGGACTTCACGACGAGCCACGTAGTGATCAGGCAGGCTAGAGGAAGCAGGAATCAACCACCGATCGCTATGTATTGCCCTCATCTCTCGCTCGATATAGGGGTAAAGCCCATCGCGGAGTAGATTCAGGGCGCGTCCGACTCGTTCGTGGTTGCTAATCGCCATACGCTACGTGTTCCTCATGTCCAAGTATTTAGTTACAAGAGCTAAAACAGACTAGATTGCACCGGTTGAGACTGTGTGAACTCGCTTGCCAAACGAGTGATTTCTGGCCAGGAGATGACAAGGCTGTTATAAGCAATGCCCTCCTGTGCCCAACCTTTTCTATCGCACAAGCTATAAAGCCGATAGGCAAGATCTCGTGCGATTTCTCCTCGGTTGCCCAGTTTAGCCAGCAGTTCTGCGGCACCCATTTCACCCTTTTGATCGAGTTCATGGATGAGATACTGAGCAATTTCCCAGTCGGGCATTCGGCTGTCGCTGTTGGGATTCCAGTCTGACTTTAGTTCGCTGCGTTTAAGCAAGCGCACTTTGCCACCCTTTGCTTCTAGGATTCCCGCATCTACCATGCCTTGTACACTGGTATTTTTTGCTTTGCTGAGTGTTTCTGCATCGCCATACTGTCCAGGCTCAAACTGATACTGTTCAAACCAGGTGAGTGCCCAACGGGTATCGCCGTCGAATTCACCTTCCTGCTCAGTTAGGAATTCGTCGAGGATCTGATTGATCAGTTGCAGGGCAGTCCGCACCCGCATGGGGGAGCCATCATTTTCCAGAACAGCAGCATATTGAGAGAAGACGGCCATGCCGGGGCCAATGCTGGCTTGGGCGAGGTCTACCGGAGCAACGTTGCCTTGCTGGAGAGTTTTGAGTGCTCTGGGGAGTTCGCGTTTAAGTTCGGTGAGGAATTGACGACGGGTGATTTTGAGTGCGTCGGTGGAGCGGGGGCGGCAGACGAGGACAATAGATGAAGCGAGAGCATTGCTTGCATTATCTCTCAGCCTTCCTGTTCGCTCTGTTCTTACAGGAAGAGTACCGTTAACTTGCCATCCAGATGACATTAAGCCTTCGAGCATAGTTTCCCATCCTGTAGAAGCTCTCACAATGCTAGTCTCTTTCGAGCCTCGTTCATCGTCTTCTGACTGTTTGAATGCGTAATAAACAGTTGTTGGAAACTCAGAATTAGCACTGGCTCGCATCTTATCGAATACTGCCTTCATGCCATCTTCAAAAAAACGACGTGCTTGATCTTTGCCGCCATGCCGAAAGGGTTCAGCAACCAGCTCTTCAGCCTTAGGAACAAGAACTGTGCTTAAAACATCTGGATATAAGGATGCCAATGTCGGACGCATCCAGATATAAAAGAAATCCGATAGATCCGCATAAGGAACATTGTCATAGTAAGGAGGATCAGTCGAGAAACAAGAATTGGTTGTTTGAAGAGCAACTGCATTGCATTGTTGTACAGTTCCTTTACCAGTAGCAGGAGTCTTTTCTAGGGCTTTAATGGTGAAGTCCAGGTTGTTAGTGAAATTTCCACCACTATTGCTGAAAGGATTAATTTCTCCATAGTCCCAAGTCATTGGAATTGCTTGCCGACCAAACGCATGTCCAACTAACTCATTTTTGGGTTGCCAACTCCATGTTGCAAACGTACACCAAAAATCAGCACAACGCCCAATTGACAAACCTAAATAAGTTGCAACTGCATTTGCATATTCTGTATCACTACCGTCCTTCTTTACTTCTTCTATTGCTTCTTTAACTAAGTCACTAAAAGTTGTTAAAGCAAGGAGTTGTCGTTGAGAAAATAGATCAGAATGTTTTGTCATTCCGTATCCTTGAACCCGAAATCCTAGTGCTTGTTCTGGTAATTCAGTGGTTGGTTCCCATTTCGGTTTAGCCGATGCTGCAATCTTTTCATGTTCTTCATTAGGTGGAAGGTAAATTCTTCCTCCTTTACCTTCAGCAACAACTGCCATCATCCTCACTCCAAGTCGCCCCGCTTTCCCTTCACTGCGAACGAAATCAAGTGACACAGGAGTATTACAGGCAACGCAATTTGCACCTTTTCGGTTGACAGTTCCGATAGATGGATCGCCATAACCCGTTCGCACATTGAATCGGACAACAGGAATACTCTGAGAACGATCAATGATAGGTTCAACCCAATTTTCCTTGCCTGTCTTCGTAGATAGGGCAAACGACCGAACCAAAGGCATCTGACAACTACAAATTGGATTTGGACATCTCACAGTTCTAGCCCATAACCATGCAATAACAGTTCCTTCACTGTCATATGCCTTTGGTAACTCTATGTTTGGGTAGAAGTGTCCAATTCGCTTGAAAGCTTCATCCCGCATCCATTTTCCGTAATACCGCACATCGGCTGCTAACCCTTGCGCTCCTTTCCAGATGCGAATCTGCTTACGGTCTTCTGGATTAACAGGTGGCTCATCTTTAAACTTGGGCGGAATCTCAATCAGCGCCTTATTAATTAACACCGCCACCGGATTCAAATCGCTCGCATGAGCTTCCAGTCCCAACCGCTGAGCCTCCAAGGGAATCGAACCCCCTCCGGCAAACGGGTCATAGGCTGGTGGCGCATACTTCGCGATATACTCCCGCACCGCATCCGGTTTAGTCGGCGGTTCCTCACCTCTATCCCAAGCCAAACATCGAGCAATCTCTCGTTGCCCTACTTCCAGCACTTTGGATTTAGGATCATTTACTTCATCCCAAGACACCAGCCCTCGGACGACTTGCTTCTGATTTCCTTTCTTATCAACTTCAATAACAATCCGTCCCAAGATGTCAAACAGCCGTTGCCGTTCCCGATTCTGGTCTTCCTCCGTGGGAAACTTGTCCGGCCAGCTTGAGGGATCATCCACCAACGAAGCCCACAATATCGCTCGACAGGCTGCTAACGGTCGCCGTGCCCACCACAGATGCAGCGTGGAGGGATGCCCATGACGAATCGACTTTTCACGAGCCGATTCCATATTGATGGCTTCCAGGGGCAGGGCAACTTCAATTAGCTTTTTGCGGTAGGTCATATATTAGAAAACGATGCAGAAGTGAGTTATGTAAGGATAAGCTGACTTAAAAGAGCCAATCGTAGCAACTTCTAGTAGCCAGGGGGAATACCGATTCTTTCAAGTAAGTACGTCCAAGTAATTTTGCAGTCAGACAAAGCATCCTTCGGTAATGTTCTGATTAGAACCTGATGGGAAGCTATATCGACTTTTAGATTCAGCTCTCCACGAGAAAAACTTCTGGTGTTTCCAGGTGCAATAACAACCCCAATAATTTTGTAAGATTCGGGGTTGTCATAGACTTTAGATAGCGAATCAGAGTTTTTAATGGCCTCTAAATGAGCTTGGAGTAGGTGATTGATTGTTTCTTTTAATTGCTCGAATTTATCATCTTCATGAGTTTCTTTAACTAGCACATGTCGTAGTTCCACAATAATTAAATAGCAGTCACCACGATGAGAACCTATGACGAGATAGTCTGCCCGTCTACCCTGCCATTGCTGTTGTGTTGATAAATAGTCGGCATATTGTTCTAGCTCACATACAGAAATAGGATAGTCATCAGCTTGAATAATGATCCAGTAGTTAAGCTGACTGCCGTCTATAGATTCATAGAGTAAAATTTCATCATCTGTACCTAGAAGAACACAAAAATCATCGAGCGAGCTTGGAGTTTCTGGAGGATTAAGAGTTAATATTCCAGCAGGCAATTCTTCACCTGTACAATTCAATGGCATTACCTGCTATCTCCATAAAACGTCATAGGCTTGGATCTGGTTGTACTGGGTCTCCAGATTACCCAATACACTGGAGAGCCTACTCTCATCTAATTCCCCAGATTCTTGATCTCGGATGGAGATAGCTGTCCCATCTGAAAATAAATAAGCCGATAGATAATCAGGTGAAATCCTCAGTGAAGAATCGGGAAGATTGTCAAAATCTTTCTGAGGTAAATTTTGAGATGCCAGAATCAGGTTATTCAAAACATATAAAACAAAGACTGAGTGGGTAGTAACAACTAATCGAAATCCCTTGTTGCATAAATAAGCTAATAGTTTAGTAATTGCGACCTGAGCCGATGGATGTAGATGAGTTTCTGGCTCTTCAATGTGAATGAATAATGGCCTCTGCTTTACGTCCCAACCAAATACCGCTTGAGCAATTGAAACCATCGGCCAGGTTTCCATTTGTCCTGAAGATGCCATTTCTATTTCAATCGGGCGATCGCTTCCTTCAGGCATCCATTGCCACTGACGAGCATATGGTCCTGTTCTGGAAAAAACTGCATATCCACGTAGTTCATGGGTTATGATTCTGCCTATTTCGCTTACTTCTGGAGGTTTTTCTACAGAACTCTCCTGCCATTTTTGGTGAGTATCTGCCGATCTAAAGAGAAATTTCGTAAACTCACGCATCGTGATAGGTAACTCTGAACCTCCCAAAGACTGAGGATCTGAATTAATTAAACGAGAAAAAAATGATCGTTCCGCTGGGACGAATACAACATTGGACTCAATATCACCCGATGATGAGGGATCATCAGCAATTTTCGTCAACCACGACTTGATTTCTTTATTGAAGCTACGCTTAGGTCTAATTGCTCGGTTAGATTCATAGCAAGTAATCGACCAATCATGTTTGCCCTGATTGATACCCTCACTCACATATTGAATCTCTACACTGTCCTCCATGACAAATGAAGAGAAAGATCGCTTACTCTTTTCTCCTGAACGAATGCCTTCAATTACTTTTCTGACGCTGATCTCTGGCCCTTCTTGCTTTGAATAAGTGGAGATTAAATACTGGGCATCGCGAAAGAAATAGAGTAGTTGACTGGCTAAAGATTTACCTGTTCCCTGAGGACCAATGAAAACCGTAAGAGGTGATATTTCCAAGGCAAGAGGTGCTTTGGTTGCTTTAATTGGGCCTAGATGCCCACTGATTTGAAGAATTTCTCGATTGTTTGGCTGTATCATGACCAACTCCAAATCTTGTTAAGTAACCGCAGCTAGGCTGCTCTTCCACGTCCCCAAAGGTCTTTCCAATCATAGTTCACACTACTAGCTCCAAAATCTGGCTCCCGTTGAAATGGTTCTTCAACATAGCGGATGTCACAGTTTCCACCCGACACTCGATAGTCCCCACCAGACTCGCGCACCGCAAACGCATCTCCTTCTGGGAAACTCTGATCCGCAGGAACCTGCACCAACGCCAAGATAAAGTTGTCTGGTTTATTGAGTGCAGCTAGGATTTCATTTTTAGTGACTGTAACCGTTTCAGCCCCCTCTATCCTGCCCTTGACCTCGATAAAGCGTAACTGCCCAGTCCCCGGCTCCACCGATTCGATGTCATAACCACACTTTTGATCGCTGACATCCCGTGGTTCATACCCCAACGCCCGTTCTGCTGCCATGACTGCATCCATTGCAGCTAGCTCAATGCGCTTTGTTTCTTTAGCAAAGGTGCTGGTCGCCGCTTCCCGTTTTCCTTGTAGCCGTTGCAATAGACCGATCGGCACCACCAATGCCCCACCAATGACAACAGGGGGCATGGGCGAAAACTTTCGTTCCTGCTCCAACTCAGATAGGCGTTTTTGCAGCCGTGCGGCTAACTCATCCGCCCGTTGTTGGGCTTTGGTAGAGTTAAGCTTGGCATTCGGTTTGCCTGCTTGCTCCTGCAAGCGCAGATCCGCTGCCCGTTGATCCCAATAGTTAATTTCCTTTGTCAGTCGACCCTTCACCGCCCGAACCGTCTTTTCAATCAGCTCTTCCTTTCGTTCCCGCACTTCCTGAAGATGGTTCGACACCAGGTGAGCAATGGCATAGCTGGTCGCCTTGCTTTCAATATCATCGCGAAGACCTAAATGATTCAGCGCCGATTCTGCCAAAGGCTTTTCCGCTTCTTCTAATGGTCGATAGTCGAGATAGGGGGCATAACCAGCACCAACGGTCTGCCCTGTGCTGTCAATTTCGACATACTGCATCCGACGCGAGACGATCCGCCGCCGTCCATCTCGTTCGGTGCGAGCATCCTGAATGGAATGCTCCAAATACACCAAAGCGCGGACTTCTTCCCCCGGATCGTTTTCGTCTACCAGAATGGCACCCTGCCGGAGTAGATCCCGATGACGCTCTAACGTCAAATCGATGGTGGCATCGAGCAGGGGATGGCTAGGGCAGACAAAATCAGCTAAAGGTTTTCCAGGAACACTGATGAGTTCCTTCTCAAAGCAGATCCGCTCATACCGTTTTAAGATGGCTTCCCCCACTCCAATGAGACGATTCCCTTCCAGGGACGCTTCGCGAACGCGATTGCGAATCACTGCCGGAACATGGGTAATTTCATAGCGTTTGGTTTCCCGCTGCCGAATCGTGCCGCCCAATCGTTGGAAGGCTTCCAAGAAAAAGGATGCAATGAAATGGGGCTGGAGTTTTCGGGCTTCCGCTCGCTCCATCTCCTTGCGGATCTGCTGCACCTTGGTCGCATCCATTGAGTCTCGTGCCAGGGCACGTTCCTCTAGCAACTCTCGCAACCGACTTTGGTCGAGGCGATCGGCAACCACCTGGTCAAGCTTTGCTTTTACGTCTGGGCGATCGCCGTAGCGAATCGCTTCAATCAGGAGTTCTCGCAGTTCCTTGCCTGCGATCGCTTTCCCTAACACATCAAAAACCTTGCCACCGAGAGCCTTTTGCTCAATCTCCAGCTTCTTGAGCAGCGAGAGATACACATCCCCCTCGCGAGTTTCCTCCGCCACCAGGTTCCAAAGATGGCAGACTTCAGTCTGACCAATCCGGTGAATCCGTCCAAACCGTTGCTCCAGTCGATTTGGGTTCCAGGGCAGATCGTAGTTCACCATTAAATGTGCCCGTTGCAGGTTAATCCCTTCTCCAGCAGCATCCGTGGCGATTAAAACTTGCACAGTGACATCTTGCTTAAAGGCTTCCTCTGCCTTCTTGCGCTCTTCCCGTCCCATACCACCGTGGATCGTGACCACTGCCTCAGGTCGCCCGATGAGAGTCGTAATTTGATTGATCAGATAGTTCAGGGTGTCCCGATGCTCGGTAAAGATCACCAGTTTGCGCCGATGTCCCCCAGCATCAAACATTTCAGCGCTATTCTGTAACAGCTTAGATAGCTCATCCCACTTGCGATCCTTGCCACTGCGTCGAACCCGTAAGGCTAGATTTTCGAGTTCACCGAGCTGGTGAATCTCGGCTTGCAGTTCGGCGATCGTGCGAGCTGCCGTGGCTTGGTCAACCACCTCTTCTTCTCTAGTCTCGCGCTCATCACTAGAGGAATCCTCGAAATCATCGTCCCAATCATCCGGGTCAATGGTAGGGCCAAAGTCGATCTCCGCTGATAACCCTCGTTTCAAGAGTTCTTCCTCCCGAAGCCGCTTCTGTAGCCGTTCCCGCCGTCGTCGAAGGGACTGGTAGATGGCTTCTGGAGAAGAGGCAAGGCGACGTTGCAAAATCGTCAAGGCAAAGCCAACGGTTCCTTTGCGGCCATCATTGGCTAAGGCTTCGGCTCGGTTAAATTCTTCCCTGACGTAATCGGTGACTTGCTTGTAAAGAACAGCCTCCAGATCAGACAGGACATACTTTACTGTGTGCGCCCGACGTTCAGGAAAGAGTGGCTTACCATCAAACTTCAGCAGATCTTCCTTGACTAAGCGACGGATGATATCGGATGTGTCGCAGACATGTACCCCATCTCGGAATCGCCCCTCAAAGCGATCGCCATCCAGCAGCGCCAAGAAAAGCTGAAAGTCTTCCTCTTTCCCATTGTGGGGAGTTGCCGTCATCAGCAGGAAATGGCGGGTTAGCGTTGACAGCAGCTTACCGAGCTTGTAACGCTTGGTTTCCTTGATTTCTCCCCCAAAAAATGAGGCAGACATTTTGTGAGCCTCATCCACCACAACCAGATCCCAATCGGTTTGCCCAAGCTTGGCTTGCAGGTCTTCATTGCGACTGAGCTTGTCCAGTCGAACAATGACCAGGGGCATTTCTGCGAAGGCGTTCCCGGTACGAGCTGCTTCGATCCGGTCATTTGTCAGAATCTCAAAGGGCAGATGAAACTTTTGAAACAGCTCATCCTGCCACTGTACGGCCAGACTGCCAGGACAAACGATCATGCACCGTTGTAAGTCTCCCCGAATCAGCAATTCACGGATAAACAGTCCAGCCATGATGGTTTTTCCGGCTCCCGGATCATCCGCCAGGAGGAACCGAAGCGGTTGACGGGTCAGCATCTCGCTATACACCGCCGTGATCTGGTGGGGCAGAGGTTCCACCAACGAGGTATGAACCGCTAGCAGCGGATCAAATAAGTGAGCCAGCCGAATTCGATGGGCTTCGGAAACCAACCGTAGCAACGCACCATCCCCATCGAAGCTCCACGGTCGTCCTTCGGTGACAATTTCCAAGGTTGGCTCGCGATCGCGAAACAGGATCTCAGTGTGAGGTTGACCGTTCGCATCCTTATAGGTCAGCTCAACCACGTCACTCCCATGCCACTTCGCATCAATGACGGTAACATTATGAGTCGGCAAGATGCCTTTGACGGTGGTACCACGGGTGAGATCTTCGAGTTGAGCCATAGCTTAAGAAAAGGAATTTCTATTCATCATTCATTTCTAACCAAATTTTTCTGCATTCGGCAGATATATTTCAGATTACTCACCCGATGAAAACACTCTTGCTGGTAGATTCCTAATTCCTTAAATAGCAAAACTCATCAGTAAAAAATTAGAAGTTCATCACACTAAACCAGTAATGAGTCCTAATCGAGTTAAGCGAATCGTGAGGGCTTGAACACTAACCTCAAGTTCAGCCGCCAATTTGACTAATGCTGATTCATCAGACTCATCAAATGCATCGAGAGGTTGCTCTATAATTCGCTCTTTTAGAACTGATTCAGGCATTAAAAGCTCTGCTGCAAAGGTGTTCGCTTCAATCTCTTGATATTTTTTGCCTTCTGATGCCTCCTTATCTCTAAAGAAAACTAGTGACTCATCAAAGAAAACATTAGCTAGTTGTCTATGCAGTAGATAATGCCCAAATTCATGTGCGATAGTGAATCGTTGCCTGTTGGGATGATGCTTTGAATTCACACCAATCACGGCGTGATCATTTTTAATGACTAACATCCCGGACACGATATCTTCCAATTCTTCCTTACGAATTAAAACCCCCTCTGAACGAACAATAGATTCAATATCAACAGGAATACTGTCACCGTAGTTTTTAAGTATTTTCAAGGCTTCTTTTTTAGCTTTAGACATTAGTATCTAGCTATTCTTTTAATAACTGTTGAATGAGTTCAGCACTCTTTGGTGGAACTGTTTTTACACGCCCACCAATTTCGATCGACATCTCACTTTTCTGAACAACATCTGTTCTGGATGGCAGAATTTCTGCCACCTCTGCACCTAAGACGGTACAAAGTTCATACAAAACGTGAAGGGGAGCTTTTTGCCGCCCAGCTTCAATATTGGTAATCGAGGTACGCAGAACACCGACTGCTTCCGCTAGCTGCCCTTGGGTCAGCTTTGCCTTAGAGCGGCGTTCTCGAATACGTTCACCAATTTGTTGGTAGAGAAGGTCTTCATTAACTCGCATGACTATAGAGTATGCGCTGACGCGAACCAATGTCAATGACATAAACATGTCAAGGTTGATGACATCTAATATAGATTATGTGGTTGACATTTGCTTTAGGTCTTTGTTAAGGTACGGGAAGATTGGCTACGGACGTAAAACGCTTAATGCAGCGTTTATAAGGTCTTAGCTGTCTACATATAGTGTTTTTGGAGAAGGAAAAATGACCAAGATGCACGAGATATACCGTGTTCAGGTTGACGGGCAAGCGCATACTGTAAATGACCCAATGATTACTGGAGCACAGCTTTTAGACGTTGTTGTAAAGCGTCCCCCCGATGAGTTTCTTGTTTTTCAGGTTCTTCGTAGTGGTCAGATGGAAGAGATTCGTCCAGATGAAACTGTAGATCTGCGTGAGCCGGGGATTGAAAAATTTATCACCTTCAAAAGTGATCGCTCGTTCCGCTTTGTAATTGACGGTCGCCGTTTTGAGTGGGGCGCACCTCTCATCACAGGGCTGAAGCTTAAACAGCTCGCAGGGGTTGACCCTCAAACGTATGGAGTCTGGCTAGAAGTCAGAGGAGGGGAAGACCGTCCGGTAGAAAATACCGAGACAGTTGACCTTACAGCTCCAGGGGTCGAGCGATTCTTCACTGGTAAGAAAACCACGACGGAGGGGTAGACCATGCCTTT
>NZ_MQTZ01000073.1 GCF_001939115.1 Leptolyngbya sp. 'hensonii'
TCACTACCGTGTTATAAGCTAACCCGCTAATCCGACTAATCCCTCGTAAACTGGTGCCCTCACTGTGAGCTTGCAGGACTTGTTGAATTTGCTCTGGACTGACGTGACGGTAGTAGTAGAGGGTGTCAAAACTCTCTGAGAAGGTTTGTTGGCACCCCAGGCAAAAGTAGCGTTGATGCCCATTCGGCATCTTGCCATGCTTGTGAGTCTTAGAATGACCGCAGAGCTTACATTCCATAGCTTGAGTAGGTGAATCGTTGATTCCTTACTCTACCAGACCCACATCAGTTTGACGCACTACCTAATCGTCGAACCACCTGCTTGCTTAATACTAACCCGGCCAATATGCCACTGGCGGCAGTCAAGTTACTCTGCTGCTGTCGGCTAGGTAAGGTATCAATGACTTGTGCCACTTCCCTCAACACCCCGCTATGATCACTCGTTTGACTCAAGACCGCATAGGGCAATAGCCCAGGACGCTTCAGGAAAATCTCTGGAGGCTGCTCCCATAGTCGTACCACCTGAAACTCATGACGCAAGCGATTAGCGACAAATGTAGTTTGCTGCACCAATTCAGAGTCTGTCCGCCGCAAATAAATCACCACTTGCACCAGGCGCTTGTGTGGAAACCGCCGATACACCCGTAGCGCATAATCAGCCATGCGAAAGGGCATCATAGGGTCCGGGTCAGTTTGAAACTCACAGTGTAAAATTACTTCAGCCGATTGCAGCAAAACTAAGGCATCGGCACGAATGGGTTCCAAGGAGAGTTCCGATGGACTCAATTCACTCAGCACGATTGATTCCCCAATCAGCCAACTGGCAAAGTCAGGTGAGTATTGCTCAATCAGGAATTTAGAAACATTGTCAAAAATAGTTCTATTGTACCAGTCAAGGGGAGAGAGCCTGTCATCAATCCTCAAACGACACCGATCGCCGACTGATTCGAGCACCGGCTGCAACAGGTTCAGGAGGATTGGCATGAATCGCCATCCCATTCTTGACCCACTCCAGCAGCATTTCCCGCTCCCGGTACTGTCCCCGATGCTGGGGTGGACTCGATCGGGTGACGGCTTCCAACTCTTCTAGCGTCACCGGCAACAGGTCTTCTACCGTTGCGGCAGCTCCATCTCGAACTTTGATGAAGGCGTTGTAGGCCACTTTGATCACAATCTGGCTAATCTCATCTCCGGTGTAGTCTTCCGTCAGTCCGGCCAGGGTATCCAGCCAGGTGTTGTACTGTCTGGCCAGTCTACCGCTAGTGGGCAACGGGTCAGGCAACAGATGCCGCAACTGCAGATGCACCTGGAAGATTTGCTTCCTGGCCCTGAGGGTGGGCAGGTCCACAAACACGCGGGTGAACCGGCGGAGCAGTTCTGGCGAGAAGGTAGGCCGATTCGCAGTGGCAATCACAATCACCGGTTCTTCGTGGTCATTGAGCCAGCGCAAAAAGGTCGCAATCAACCGCTGAGAAGTCCCCCCATCTCCCTCCTGAGCCGATTGACCGATCGCTTTATCCATCTCATCCACCATCAGTAGACAGGGAGACACCGTGCTGGCTGCTTTGAGGATATCTCGCAGCTTCTGCTCCGACCCACCCAACTCTTTCGTCATCAGGTTGCCAAAGTCCAGGATGATGCAGGCCAGTCCCAATCGCGAAGAGAGTTCTTTGCAGATCAGGCTCTTGCCTGTCCCCGGCGGTCCAATCAACAGCAGACTCCTCGGGTTGGGCAGGTTGAACTCCCGCGCCCTGGGATCGAGGGCAGCACTGGTCATCTGCACCCATTCATCCATGGTCGTCAGCCCCTGGGCTGGCACATCGGGAGCCGGGGCATACTCAATCCCCAACCGGATCAGTTGTCGCTGCTTCATCTGATTGATCGCACCTGGCAGGTGGTGATCGATCGCCCGCAGCTTACGCACTGCATACTGGAGCAGATTGATCTGGCCTTCTTCCGTCAGTCCCAGCAGGGCACGCACTGTACGGGTCAGGTCCTGGGGAGTCAGCTCATCGGGAATCTGCTGGCCTTGCCCCTGGGCACTTGCCTGCAATTCCTGGAGCTGCTGCTGCACTAAGGCCCGCGTCTCCGGCTCATCCGGCAGGGGATACTCCATCTCCGAAATCAAGTCCTGGAACTCCTCCCCGAACTGGTGCCCGTGATGCACCAGAATCATCCGACTATTGGAATAATTGAGCACCGTGCAGGCCCGTTTCAACAGCCTGTTCACCACCTCAAACTGGGGATGGGGCAGGAGAAATCGGGGCAGGTCATAGAGGATGTATAGGCAGGCTTCGCCCTGGGCATTACTGGCCTGGTGAATGAGATAGCGTAGCAGGCTACAGGGGGCAGGTTCCCCCGCTCTGGCAACCTGGGCTGGCACCTGCACTGCCGTCTTCACCCAGCACTGGGGTTCCCAGGCCATCATTTGCCCAGGGGAGGGATAGCTCTGGATGCCATCCGCCACATCCCAGGTGACAGGTTGGCGTCTGGTTCTGGCAGTCTGGCCCCCATCGATCGCCATCCGCACCAGCAGCAGTTCCAGTTTATTCTGTGAGCCAATCGGACAATCAATGGCAACGCTGCCATAGCCACTTTTCAGGCGATTTGTCAGTTCTTGAAGGTCAAACATATTTTTCAGTATCAGAATGGCAAGGGTACAGATCAACGAAAGCGGCCACCCCCGGTAAGAGATGACCGCTAATAGACAGGCAATAGCCAGCATTACTAGAACATCAAAGCTCTACGGCCTGGGTTGGGGTGAGGAGGATGTCTTCAGCCTGGTAGTATTCCTGAGTCAGGGTCTGGCCTTCAAGCTGGCCAATTTGCTCCAGAAATCGAGTCAGCTCGGTACAGCCACTGCCGGACATCCCATCGACTGCAACTTTCATGGGTTGGCCCGGTTCCAGTTCAATTGTCAGAATTTGCATCATGTCAGCTTCTCCGGGTTAACAACGGCTGAGGGTGAGTTTGACCTGCCTGGTCACCGGGTCTACGAGTTCGTCTTGCAACACAAAGCCTTGGGTCATGGCCTGGGCCACCGCATAGTGACGATCGTGGCGCAGCTGAACCTGTTGGCTAAAACCCTCAATCTCTGAGTAATGCTGGGCCAGAGTGCTGGCATAGTAGCGGTAGTCATCACTGACCAGTTCGTAGATGCCCGTGCTCTGGTTTAACCGGAAGCCAATGTCTGTATGGTGACCAATGGCCGATCTGCTGACTACAACCTCGCAGTGGGCCACATCACTATAGGCAGTCTGCAACTGGACAGGGGCTTCGTAGGTTCGTACTGCCTGGTTCAGAAAAGCTTCCAGGGAATCAGAGTCTGAACACAGGGGGGTGACGACATCCCGTAGCCCCGCCAGCAGGGATGTTCGGCATCTTAGTTGAGTTCTAATGGTCGAGAAATGGCTCATAGTGCTCCTTACGCAAAGTGAGACAATTCGGGTGCATCCGTAGTGGAAGCCCCTTCCCTTCCCACCCCGTTAGGGGATGGGCAAGTTACACTTTGCGCGTCAGCAGATGCAGGTCCCTACCACCAGAACCACTCTGGGCAGTCCAGCAGGATCATGAATATGAGCAGATATTTAACAAAATGCTCCTGATGGCACCCATGGTTAAATCAGGCGGAACCGATGCAGGCCATAGAGCCTGCAGTGTAGAGATGCCTTAACTCGCCTTACGTTCCGCACCGGTCAGCGGTCGGCAGTCCGCAAAGCTGATGGAATCTGGGTCAAGAAAACTTGAAAGGGCAATTTCCAGCACTGCCTCTACCGGATACTCTATCTCTTCAGCATAGGTAACCAATGCCCTCTTTATCCTGTCAGGGAGGGCATCAAGAAAGGCATGGGCCGCAGCTGGTGATAGGTGTTCTGTTTTGGCTTGCATGGGACTATTCTAATTGCCGAATACGACTGTTATAGCGTGGTCTGACGGTCTGAATCATCCGTGCTTCAATTTCAAGCGATTGCAACCAGGCTTGATACCCCAACACAACCGCAACAATTCTGACTGCATCTGGGTCAAGCCGATCAATAAAAGCCCACCCCAGCGCCTTGTGTCCCCCTCGTAACCGTTGCCGAATATCGCCCGCTTTACCAATGTACAGAAGCTCCTCGTCCATGTGGCGAAAGCCATAGATACCTGGTCGGGCAGGAACAGTTAAAAACTCACGGGTTAAAGGATGGCAGTCAAGGAAGGAAGTGGTGGCAAAAATCTCCAGCAACCTGGAGGCTTCAGTTTCAATTAAGTCCATCAGTCGTTTACGGCTTTACTTCCTTCGACAACTACTTACTGTCGGTAGTATCCCATCTAGGGTGATAGAGCGGATCGTCGCCTGGGTACGAGTCACCTTTGCAGAACCCTGCAATAAATTCGGCAACAATATACTTGGCACACCAATCCCTTTCCCCTCATCCCCCACCCCCTTCTCCCACAATGGGGAGAAGGGGCATTAACGCTTAATTTCTCCCCTCTCCCAGAGCGGGAGAGGGGCCGGGGGTGAGGGCAGTGTTGATGCATGAAGTATATTAATGCCATAAATTCGGTGGAATCCCTACTGACAGGCTGGTTTCGTCTGGCTATCACCAAGATTGTCTCTACACATCGAGACTTTTTTGAGAGGGCAGGTACTCCTTAGGGGTGCTGCCCTCTCTTGTTTATTGGCCCTGGGATTACCCAACATCAGGATCTATCCCATACTCTCTGAGCAGCTTCTCAAAGCGATCCCGCTCCTGCCGGATCAGATCATCAGTGGCATAGGCTTCGCCCAACCGCTGCAAGTCCTGGAATAACCTCATCCGCTCCGTCAGCAGTTCGTTATATTCCTGCTCCGATTTGGTTACACCAAATGCTGTATCAAACCGCCGCTCTAAGGTTTCTAGAACCATAGCCATGCATAAGGCCAGAGCTTTTTTATTCCCTCGAAACGATTGCCAGAGCCAATAAGCACTGACCACATCCAGGGGTAATGCTCTGATCCGACTGCTACCTCGCAATTGATCCTCATCGGATTGAATTTCAGAAATCGCGGGCGTATAACCATCACCCAGCATAGATTTAAGTGCTTTTGACTGTAAAAATTCGCGGGCGTTTCTTTCTGTCAGACCCACACATTCAGCCACCTGAGTCTGACTCATCCGGTAGCTGCCATCCGGTAGTATAAACCCATCTACAGTGATGGACCCGATCGCCACCTGAGAGCGGCTAGCCTTCGTAGATGCGCTCATCCAATCCCTCCGAATTGCTGTTTAGTTCTTGTTTTGGTCGATACCCCTCTTTACCCAATAAGCGTCAACCGGCATGGGGAATTGCCTCTGCTTCATCCCAATCCACCCAGGCAGAGCGAGTGGCCTGGGCTTGTTGCAATTGTGCTGCAATGTCAGGGGGAGCCAGTTCTGCCTCTAGCTGGGCAATCAGGTTCTGGATGGTGTTGCGATCTTCTGCGGCATCTAGAGACCGCCCGATCGGCAACTGGGTCAACTCTTCAGCCAGAGCACTCAGCGATTGCTCATGACTGCTGAGGATCTTCGCACCCTGAATCAGTTGCTCCAGCTCGTTGCGGGTGGTCTTCGGTAGGCTACTGAGGGTCCAACCCTTGTCATGAATTCGGCTCAGGTTACGATGCAAGAGCACATTCAGTTGCCGACCCATTTCGGTGATTTTGGTCTGCACCGCAGACTTGATTTGGTTCTCCTGGTAGGCCACGGCTCGTTCGTAAGCCTGCTGTTCTCGCCTCTTGCCTTCCGCCTCAGCTCTGATTGCTTCTAGCTCCGCTTCCGCCTTCCGTCGTTCTACCTCAGACTGGGCAGCTCGTTCCAGGGCAATGGCTTTGCTCGTGACTGCCTCCGCCCAGATCTGCTGCAGGTGACGGTGACGTTCCAGCGCCTCTGGCAACGTTTCCCGCCGTTCCAGTCGGAGTTGCACCCCAAAGCCAGCCTGGATTCGACTCAGCTCTGGAAATGCGATTCTGCATTCCCTCAGGCAGCGCTGCAAGGTCAATTCGTCGATCTGGCCTGCCTCCACTTGGGGCCGCAATAACGATTCAATGTTGGCCACCCACCGTTCCTGTTCGACTGGATGTTCCTGTTCCAGATAGATCAGCAACTCTCTGGCTTCGGCTTCCAGCTTTTTGTAGTCCTGGATGAAAGCTTCCAGATGCTTGCCCACGATGACCCGATCGCTCCCCAATGTGCGGGTGTAGCGTCGATAGAGGGCTTCCTTCCCGGAGCGGATGGCGGCAAGGCCAGCTTTGAGCGGTTGAAACACATCGGTCAGTTTTACGGGTTGGACTTTGTAGCAGGTCGTATGCTCTAGATTTCTCAGGGCACTCTGGGTATCTTGCGGGACTTGCAGCATATCAAAGCCCAGCTCTGCCTGGTTGCTGCAACCCTGCCCAATTTCTACCTTCACCAGGTACAAGTCCTCACTGAGCAGGTCTAGATCTTGATGCAACGTCCTGAGGCTGAAACCCAGACTTTTCGGGTAAAGCCGTACTGCTTCCTCTGCCGTTACGTTTTCGTTGGTGTTCATATAGACCTCCAAGGGATTCCCCTGCCAACGCGATAGCGCTATCGCAGCCTTAGCTTGCACCCCAGCAACATAGTCCATGACATTCTGGTCGTGGAAGGCTAACGTCGATCCAGGACAACCATGGCGGTGGCAATCTGGATCGGGCGATCTGACTGCTTGAACTCGTCTCGATCGATGTCCTGCCAATGACCCCGCTCCCTCACCCACTCCTGGAAAGCCTGGCGTCGCTTCTCGACTGCACTTAATCGGTTGGCCTGACTGAAGTCACGGGTCCAGTGATTGGGTGTGATGACAACCAGTCGGCCTTTGGGTTTCAGGCACCTCTCCATGCGATAGACATGCTCAATGCAGGCATCATTGCCAAAGGGCGGATTGGCCAGAATAATGTCGTAGATCGGCTCTGGCTTCAGTTTCAGAAAGTCTCGCCCTATCACATGCAGACCCATCAGTTCCAGGATTTCGACCAGTTTTGGATTAGATTCCACCACATCCATATGGACCGTGATGCCCACTGCTGCCGCTGCCTCCAGCACCACCTGAGCAATCGTCCCATACCCGGCAGAAGGTTCAAGGATACGACAGCCATCGCACAGGGTCACATTGGGTAGCATCTGCTGCTGGATCACCGCTTTGGGGGTAGGGAAGAAGTCATCAATGCCTGCAACAGCCTGCCTGCGCCTCAGATAGGTAATCCTGCGCCACTTGCGGTCTTCTCCGGTCGGGACCTGGAAGTACTGCTTCAGCTCCCTCAACACAAACTGCAACTGTTGTGGCTGGGTGATACCGATCGCGTTGAGCATCCTGCGAATACTCCTGTTGGAGTCCCTGTTGGAGAATTTGCAGGCAAAGATTTCGGCAAGGTCGTCATCCGAGTACGGGCGATCATAGCCCAGCATTTCCGCCAGTTCTGGTTCAAGCTGGTAACGGAAGGCCCACTTGACCAGCCAGGTGATTTGGTGGCGGGTACGAATCTTCCGGAGCAGCAGGGGCAGGGTTCCATCCTGTTGCCCGCTTTGCAAGGCTCTGGCAACCTGAGCACTCCAGCGAACCAGATCAATCTCTCGTTCTCGGTTCTCCTGCTGGTGAATCTTGCGCCAGGTGTTGACTGGGTTTGCTTCCAGACCGGGTCGCAGGCGCTCATAGTCGGCTTCCATGCCTGCTGCCACTTCACCCAGCATCTCTGCCCGTACAGGACTGGGTTTGGTCTGGACGGCAAAGCGCTCAGGCACCAGAATTGGTGGAAGCAGGAGTGGGACAGGTGCAAGTGTCGCAGAATCAAGAGCAGGTGTAACCGCCAGCAATAAAGGGCTTATGGGTTTACAGCCACTGGGTACAGGCCGAGATGGCCTGGGTTTGCGTTTTCGGATCAGAGAGGACATAGGAAAAGGCAAAGTTGCGTATTTTTCCCCCACCCCTGCGTCAGCAGGCCAGGGCTGCCCTGCTCTCACCCCATGCGGTAGAACCTTCCCCAACTCCCCTCACCCCTCCAACTGGCAAGAAACCCAAGGCTTTGCAGCAGTCCTTTTTCCCCTACAATTAGAACATCTGCACTCCCTGCCAATCTGGCCATGACCGATCACGATCGCCTCTTCAAAGAACTGCTCTCCACCTTCTTCATCGAATTCCTGGAACTATTCATTCCCGACCTGGCAGGAACAATCCAGCCCGATTCCATTCGGTTTTTGCAACAAGAGTACTTTGCAGATCTGACTTCCGGCGAAGAACAGGTGATTGATTTGTTGGCAGAAGTCAGGCAAGCCGGAGAGGAGATCGCTTTCCTCGTCCATGTGGAGGCCCAAGCCTCTGCTGAACCCAATTTCACCAGGAGAATGTTCTTTTATTTCGCCAGACTCTATCAGAAGTATTTACAACGGGTCTACCCGATCGTCGTCTTCTCCTTCGACGAACCCTATCGGGAAGAACCCCACCATCATCAAGTCGAGTTTCCCACCCTGAAAGTTTTGGAATTCAATTTCGCTGCCATTCAGCTCAATCGGCTCAACTGGCGAGATTTCTTGCAACAGCGCAATCCAGTCGCAGCAGCCTTGATGAGCAAAATGCGGATCGCTGTGGAAGACCGGCCCAGGGTTAAGGCAGAATGTCTGCGACTATTGGCGACACTGCGGCTGGACCCGGCCCGCACCAGATTGATTTCCGGCTTCGTGGACGTCTACCTCCGGTTGAATCAGCAGGAAAAGCAGGCGTTTCAGGGGGAACTTGGTAAACTGGAGGCAACGGAGCGGGAGGGCATTATGCAAATCGTTACCAGTTGGATGGAACAAGGCATTGAACAGGGCATCGAGCAGGGCATCGAGCAGGGCATCGAGCAAGGTGAAAGATCGCTCATCCTCCGTCAACTGACTCGACGAGTGGGCGAACTGTCGGAACAACTGTGCTCTCAAATCAGCATCCTATCTATCCCTGACCTGGAATCCCTGGGAGAAGCTTTGCTCGATTTCTCGACTTTATCTGACCTGGAAACATGGCTAGCAGAACATCAGCATTGATTTTGATGATCAGGTGGCCACAACGGCTCACCCCCCTCTAATCTGCGTCCTGGTAAACCACACCCGGTTCCTCACATGCAACTGGGCCACAGACCAGAGCTGGTTATGCTTTGAGTTAGCAACCGCTGGAGCTTCAAGTTCCCCGCCAGACTACCGTTTGCGAAGCCATATCCGTAACTTCAGCCATTGCCCCAATTTGAGCCGGAATAGAAGCAGGTGACTTATACTGCACAAAGTTCAAACACTCCCACATCACACTCCATCCTATCCCCCTGCCCAAGCAGGAGTTTTTCATTGCAGATGACCCACAACCTTAGCGATCGCTCGTCGGTGAACCCTGTCCACATAGGACGGTGAGACACCCAACAGTTCCGCTGCCTCAGCACGGGATGTAGCTGCAGTCCTACCCACCAAGCCATAACAAACCTTCAGGCATTCCTGCTCCCTGAACGATAGATGACATAGGACAGCTTCAACCTGCTGGCGAAGGCTACGATCGGCCAATTCTCTCCTGATCACACGAATAGAGTCCGTACTCGACAAAGCGC
>NZ_MQTZ01000074.1 GCF_001939115.1 Leptolyngbya sp. 'hensonii'
ACCTCGGCGATTGCCGGGGCGGTCCATCCTTGCGCATTCAGCCGCAGCATATGGGCACGGTCTCGGGTTCGTTGCGGCACGGTCGTGGCTAATCTCAGTTCAGCCAGGGTGCGGTCTTCCTCGTCACTCAGTTTGATTCGTAAGGGGGCAGGCACTAGAGACAACCAGTAGAGGGCCAAATCTATCTTATACTTTATTCCTCCGACCTACTTATAAGGACTAGCGATCAATCTCTATAGCCCTCTCTATAGCCCTTGAAGGCTCTGCTCAGAATGGTTGTTTGCTACCATAGGGTTTAGAAACCTGGAAATATCTATGACTCTAGCAATTGCCCTTGAACCTGCACCTATAGAGACTGATGCTTATGGTGTTGTGCGAGTGTCTAAAACTCGTGTCACCCTAGATACTGTCGTGACGGCTTTTTTAGAGGGATGTACACCAGAGGAAATAGGAGAGCAGTATCCGTCGCTTCAGCTACCAGATATATATCTTGTTATTGGTTACTATCTCAGACATCGGGATGAGGTTCATACCTATCTTTCCGAACGTCAGCGTCAGGCAAATATAATTCAGCAGGAGGCTGAACAGCGGTTTAATCCTATTGGAATACGCGATCGCTTACTTGCTAGGCAGAATCAATCTAGGTGATCTGCAATGGCTCGATTCCTGGCTGATGAAAATTTTAACAACCAAATTGTGCGGGGTGTTCTTCGCCAAAGTCCAGATGTTGATATTGTGCGTGTTCAAGATGTCGGTTTGTCCGGAGTGGATGACCCTACTGTTTTAGAATGGGCAGCCCAAGAAGAACGAATTGTCTTGACGCATGATGTTGCTACTATGACAACTTTTGCATATGAACGCATCCAAGCTCGATTGCGTATGCCTGGATTATTTGAGGTGAGCCGTCGTGTTCCAGTAGGGGTTGCGATAGAGGAAATTATCTTGATTGCGGAGTGCAGCCTTGAGGGAGAGTGGGAAGGACAAGTAAGATTTCTCCCTCTACGATAGACTAGAAGTAGTTGTCGCCACCTAACACTGCGTGGCAGCGGACGGTCAAAAGCTACTGGTGCTAAGCTCGAGGTTGTCTGCCGCCGCTGCACTTCACCGTTATACAGCAAAGGTTGTCTGTGGGGCTGTACTTAGAGCCTAGTGGGTTATTTGCCTCGAACATCGCCATTGAAAATGGCTGCAAAGCCTTCCACATAAGCCTCTTGTTTTTTACACTCCTTACAAATGACCCACTAGGTTGTTTACGGCGGCTCAACTTGGTCGTTAGCTTTCAATCACCTACGTTGTGTAGAGACACCCTCATGAGTCCTGCGATCGCCCATGAGCATTTGCAAAACGTTCAATCCTAAACGTTAGCTCAATTCTTCCCCGTCAGGCACTGCGGCGAAACTCACCAGGGGAAACGCCCATCCAACGTCGAAACGCACGGTGAAACGCACTGGTTTCCGAAAAACCCAACAAAAAAGCGACCTCACTCACCGCAATTTGTGCCTCTCGCAAATAGTAGATAGAAAGCTCTCGCCTCATTTCGTCTAGTAGCGTATGGTAAGATGTGCCTACTTCTTGTAGCTTCCGTTGTAGGGTGCGGGGGGCATAGCCAAGTTGTTGAGCGATCGCCGTTAAGCTCGGATTACCTCCCCGCAATCCCTCACTCAGCAATCGATTGACACTATCGAGCAAGCTTTCAGATTGCGGCAATCGAGCCAAAAGTTCTTCTGCATGGCGATCGAGGATGGAGGAGAGTCCCGGATCAGCTTGTGCCAGGGGGCGTTGGATAACTGCTGCATCCAACCTCATTTCGTTTACGGGCTGATCGAAGGCTAAAGGAGACCGAAAAAGGTGATGGTAAGCTGACAAATCCTCTGGTTTGGAGTGCTGGAACCCCATCTGTAACGGCACTAAATCTAGCCCAGTTAACTGACGACTCAACAGAACAAAGTTTGCTCCTACCCATTCACCCATCGCATCATTAGGGGGCAGGGCTGTGCTGGGAATTGCCATCGTAATCCGGGCGACATCTCCCTGAACCTCGAAGGTAAATTCGGCTCCTGTATGCCTGAGACGGGAGTAACGCACTAACCGCTCAAATGCTTCCCCCAAATTGGCACTACTATGCATCGCGTAACCCAATACATCCCAGGTTTTTGGTTTTGCGGCGACTGCCATCTGCAAGCCAATGCAGCCGCATGGCGATAGTGCAAGCGCTGACTTGTCAGTTCGCTGAGTAATGGCTTGCCAGAGCGCACAAAACTGCTCGTGGGAAATTCGCCCATCCACATCCTCTAAACAACTTGGAGCAAGCTTCAGGGCAGCCAGGATGTCATCGGCATTCAGACCACAGTGGGCGGCAGCCTCTAAAATCGCTTGCACGAGTTTAACTGAGACGGAATTTTGCATGAGATGCTGCTCGATGCTCTCAGGATGATTCATTGACATGGGCAGAGTGGCATTTTGGGCACAATGACATTTTAAGTCAATTTTTTCGACGTTTTTAGTCATTGCTTTGCCGGTGGAGTAGCCAGTAGTCTAAAGCTATCAACAGTTCCACTCCTTGAAGAATAGAGGTTGTTATGGACATTGCAATTTTTTCTTCCCGAGAATTACCCTTAGTACTGCGATCTCTAGTCACTGTGGCTGCCAACCCTGAAGCTTTAACACCACGCGAGCAACAGTTTTTAGAGATCATTGCTGCCCTGCACCAAGGCAATCGAGACATGGCAGCAACATCGGTCACTCCATTCCAAGTGGCGCAATCGATTCCCCAGGAGCATCACCGCAGGCGGCTATTACAACTGGCGATCGTCATGGCGATGATAGATGGCGAAACAACTCCTCAACAGCAGCAGGCACTGAAGGAGTTAGCCAGGAACCTCGCAGTGCATGAGCAAGGCTTACGAGTGCTCCAAGAGGTGGTAAGCGGTCATCAACGGTTGGCTCAATTTCAGATGATGCGGCGTATGATGAGCCAAATCGTGGTGCCTGCACTACATGAAGAGGGGATTGCGGGAGTTAAAAAAATCGTTGCGTCGCTGTTCTTCAAAAGCGGCGAAGATCCAGCGATCGCGCAAAAATATCGCCAGCTTGGCCAACTACCGGAAGGAACGCTGGGTCATACTTTTTGGCAGCACTACACCCAAAATGGCTTTCCCTTTCCTGGTGAAGCAGGCGGCATTCCAGAACGCCTGGTATTTCATGACTTAGGGCATATCCTTTCTGGTTACGATACCACCCCACAAGATGAAATTCAGCAGGGTGCATTTCAGGCTGGTTTTATTCGCAAGGATGGTTTTGCGTTTCTGTTGTTTGTCATTTTGCATTTTCACTGGAATATCAAAATCACTCCCATTGCCGATCCCGCTCAGGGATTATTCGATATCCCGCTTGTTATCCATGCTTTGCAGCGAGGAGCTGCTTGTAGCGTCGATTTATCCGATCACTGGAACTTTTGGGAAGTCATAGATCTCCCGTTGGAGGTGGTGCGCGATCGTTATCACATCCCCCCCCTCAGTCCTGCCTTGCTGTTTGCAGCATAAGAGAACGACTATCACTCTGACAGGTGTGATCCACAGATATCGCAGCCGAGAAACTTCGCCATGAACAAGTCCAGCATTTACGGTGGTTGCCTTTGTGGAACGGTAACATTTGAAGTGAACCCACCATTCCAGAAAATGCTTCATTGCCACTGCTCACGGTGTCGCAAAGGCACAGGCACAGGTCATGCTACAAATCTAACCGTTGATCCTAGCCAGGTCCGATGGCTCTCCGGAGAGGAAAGCATCACACGTTATAATCTTCCCACGGCAAAGAGTTTCGGCAAATGGTTTTGCAGACATTGTGGGTGCCCGGTTCCGCGTCTAACCCGCAACGGCAAGATTATGGTTATTCCAGCTGGATCGTTGGATACAGCACCGCCTATTACTCCTACGGATCACATCTTCTGGGCATCCAGAGCATCATGGGGTTGTGCTAGTGGAGGGCTTCCAACTCACGCCGAGTATCCAGAGTTATGGTAGAGCAAGCATCTGCCTAACAAGTTATCCAGCCGATGTCTCTGCTGCTGCGCTCTGAACCGCAGTTTGAGCTTGAGCGTCAGCTTGCATACAATCTCAGTCGAGGGAAGGGGTAGATGACAATAACTTTACACTGGATCATTGCAATTACAGCTATCCTCGCGCCAACCTTACATCTATTGTCAGATATCCTGGAGTGGACTAGCGGAGGCTTTTCACGAACTCAACTCATCATCAACTACGCCGGATTTCTGCCAATGCCATTTCTCATGATTGGATTGTATGCTTACCAGCGTCCTCGAATCGGATTGGTTGGGTTAATCGGCTCGGTGCTGTATGGAGTAGCCTTTATCTATTTTGCTCACACAACCATGATTGCACTTGAGCAGGCTATCTCCAACTACGAGATACTGTTGGGGAAACTTGAGGGTGTCTACACATTTCATGGCGGGTTGATGGTGGTTGGGGGCACGATGTTTGGAATTGCTTCCCTACACGCTAGGGTTCTATGGCAAGGTGCTGTCAGTCTTTTCATGCTTGGGATTATTCTAAACCTTGGTGTTGCGCTTTTACCGTTGCCAGACATCCTACAAATACTGGGGAGTTCAGTGAGAAATTTTGGTCTGATTGCAATGGGGGTATCGGTCATACGAGAATCTGTTGTGTTTCCGGAATCCGTAACCTAACGAGTGCCTGCACAAGGAATACCTTAAGGAGTTACCAATGGAATTACTTTTTAAGATTTCGTTTTTATTTTTTTCCGCTCTCTTTGCTGGAGTTGTCTTATTTCTTTCTACCGTTCTTCGAGCCACATTTAATGCATTAACAGTAGAACAATATTATGCTGTTTTTTCAAAAATTATTGAAAATGGAAGAAAATCGATTGTAATTAGTATGACTGTTTTAATCCCGATGCTAATATTTGCAGCATATCTGATTTATGGTTTTAGAAATTGGTTTTTTATGATCGGATCATTGCTATACATAGTAGGTTCCTTTGTATCGTCAAGATTGATTAATGAACCTTTGTATACGCAATTACTTGAAGCAAGCAATGATCAGACAGAACTGATTAGGCTTCGTGGTCTACTCAATAAAGGGAATATAACCCGAGCAGGTCTCTCTTTATTTGGTGTCGTATTAGTCGGAATATCCATCTATTACAATTACCCTTGATGATTCCGGAATCGCAACATCAGCAATTCTCGTGGCACGAATTAGGCAAGATCTTTGCAGGCTTTCTTTGCATCTGGTTTGTATTCGATCGCACGGCTCAGTTAACCCAGAGCACCTTAGGAGAAAGGGGCATCCTGATTAGCATCGTTGTAATAGCAGCCACCTTTGGGGTAGAAAAATTAATTTTCAAACAAACAGTGCTGGATGCACTGCGATCGCTAAGTTTGGGATTTCCTAGTCTGCGTACAATGCTGGTTGCGATCTTCATTTGTGTGATGCTTTTAGCGTTCTATCCAGCTTTTTCAATGGTAACAGGAGCCAAACTAACCTTGCGCGATAACTGGATTGGGGTATCGTTAGGCTTGTTTGCCCAGGCAGGAATAGCAGAGGAAGTCTTATTTCGAGGCTATCTGTTTGAACATCTCCGCAGAGGACGGACATTTTGGCATGCGGCACTCCTTTCGTTACTGCCCTTTGTCGCGGTGCATGTCTTACTGTTTGCATCCCTGCATTGGATAATCGCTCTGGCCTCAACACTTTTAGCTGTGGCAACGACATTCCCACTTTGCTATTTCTACGATCTCAATCGTCGCACCATTTGGGCATCAGCACTCATCCATTGGATCATGCAAGGTGCAATCAAATTGGTGATTGTTCCCAATGATTTCTCCCTCGCGATCTCACTTAGTTGGATGGCAATGTGTGCAACCGTACCGTATATCGTCTTTGTGTCCTGCAAGCAATTGGATCACTAACTAACTATAACGCCAGCTAACAAGTCGATGAAGTCCATGAAGTGGACAGGTGAGAGATTCTGGTGGAGTTGTCAAGGTCATCTGCCGCTGCTTATCTTGGTCGTTAGCTAGCTCTATAAAAAGTCTTTGCACTTGTCCGTCTAAGAGCTGATTTATAAAGATAATCTAAAGGGTTAGTAGTTGATCTAAAACTACTCGTTAGTTTAGAAGGAATTGAGCCTTAACTGCCCTCCGTCCATGACTGCTTTACCTAAAATTGCCAATCCTCCTCGCAAACCTTATCCCAGTGACCTCAGCGATGCAGAATGGGAAATTCTGAAACCTTTGCTGCCAAAGCCTAACGGTCGTGTTGAGCGGTTGCCGGTAACTTTAGCAACTCTACCAGCGGTATTATTCAGTCCACTCCAACGTGTTATGGGGGTACGGGATTAGAAATTGAGTAGTACACTCGACTTCAGATCTCGGAGGAGGTGAGTGACGACTATCCAAGCGGGCGACACCTGATGTCTATACTCACATCTTTCACCAGTACATCTGCTTCATGTTTTGACCTCAACTAATTGTAGGTCGAGACCAAACGATCGCAGTAAGGGGATTGCAAATATATAAAGTACCAGTCATTCTAGAAGGAGTAGAGCGGGAATATCCCTCTCATGGCTGAGAATCTCTAGAACGTCAATCCCCTTACCATGCTCGACGACAAGATTAAAGCAACCCTGAAAGATGCTGCTCGAAAGCTGACTGGACAAAAAAAGCGAGACTTTATGGCAAAAGTTGCTGAGGATTATTTTGACGGTTCAGCTCGGAAAACGGAAACCGTTTTAGGGTGGAATCGAGCAAGTGTGCAACTGGGTTTGCATGAGCGTCGCAGTGGAATCACCTGTGTTGACAACTATCGAGCCAGGGGGCGGCATAAAAGCGAAGTGATATTGGTCAATTTGGAAGCCGATATTGCAAGTTTAGTGGACCAGCAAGCCCAAGCCGACCCAAAATTTCAATCGACCTTTTTATATGCTCGCATTAGTGCCCAGGCCGTCCGAGAAGCCTTGGTGGAGCAGAAGGAGTACGATGAGGAGCAACTGCCTTCGCGTCAGACTATTGGGGCCATTCTCAATCTCGACAACGACGAGTTATCGATTTACTTCGGTCAATCTGCTGAAACCAGCGATTTTATTGCCGACTGTTTGGAGTGGTGGTGGCAGGACAATCAAGACCATTACCCTGAGATTGCAGAATGGGTGATCAATTTAGATGGCGGACCTGCTACTCGCAGTGACCGCACCCAATTCATTAAACGCATGGTTGAACTCGCCCAAACGATCACCCTCCCGATTCGATTGATTTACTACCCGTCTTATCACAGCAAATACAATGCAATTGAACGATGCTGGGCAGCGCTTGAGCATTATTGGAATGGAACCATCTTGGATTCGGTAGAAGCGGCAGTTCAATGGGCCAGTCACATGACTTGGAAAGCAATGGCTCCAGTGGTTTATCTGGTTGAAGGCATTTATGAAAAAGGGGTCAAGGTGTTGGCTGAGGAGTTAGCAAATTATCTCCCCTTCTGGCAACGGTCTGAAACTCTGCCCAAATGGGATATCACTATTCTCCCTAATTGATTGGGATGTTATTTAATTGCAAACCCCTTACCTGCGATCGCATTGCAATTTTCCACTCTTCCAAGCGACGTGGAGGTACTCCTGGTCGAAACAACTCACCTCGTTCTTCTACAAGACTTTCTATATCAGCGTCAGCAGGTAATTTCAGCCTGTATCTAATTCCGTTGTAACTCATGATGGAAATAGGGTTATTACAAGCTAGAACCCATAATGCTGAGAGGACATCAAACTTATCCCGATACTCTTTGCTTGATGTTTCTTCTTCATTTAAAGAACTGATGCTACTGGTCATGGTGTATGAAGTCACAACTATTTTGGCGTACTGCCCCAACCCAGGAACGAAGCAGCCTAACGCCCCCGTTCACCCGCCGCTAGTACCCTCTCGAACTCAACCGACCATCTCAATACGGTCGGTGTCCAACGGGATTGTTAGCTGGCTGGCTACGGGGCTTTCGGTTGGACTTCAAATTCCAATTTAGAACGGTAGAAGCAAACATCGAATTCAAGAAAAAAGTTTGTTTGACCCAGGATCAACGGCGTGTTTGGACGCTGCACCCACGCAAACAGTAACTCGGTTGGCGGAAATTCCCCGATTTGAGTGATCGCAGAGAACGGCATCGCTGGTTGATTGCTGAGATTACCCGCTAACTGAATGATGGCTCTGCGATCGTCCCAAATCCCTCCTAACTCCAAACCAAGTTCGTAGGATAGGACATTCACTGTAGCCCCGCTATCCACCAAACCAACCGCTTCAATGACCTGATTTTCTCGACGTAGCAGCAATGGAAGTCTTGGCAGGCTATCAAACTCGTTTTGGGCTGGGCTAGTGGTTGAATACTTGAATCGCATACATTACTGCTGGTTTGCATTGGGCTGCTTGAGGGCTTCCATTAAAACGGCACCTGCCCCAAAGCAATCATATGGAGTTGGTAAGTCATAGGTTTTGAAAGGCTCCAATGGTGAGATGTCTTCAGTTACCTCCAAATCTTCAGCTAGAATCCGAATCAATTTAAGCTTTTCTAATGGGGAAAGCCGCCGCGCAGCAGGAAGCACTTCTGCAAACGTCATATCACGTCACTCTTTTTCCTAAGGTTTCATGCCTACATCTTACTCGATTCCACATAGGTCAGAGTTTAGAGTCTGCCAGATAGCAATTTATGCAGCACCTGTGATCATTTCAAGCCTGCTAAGTAAATCAACTCTTGCACAACAATTCTTAAATCAGAAGTGATCTTATCTATATCACTTCGATGGGCAACAAAACGGCGACTGTGCGCCGAACGATCTCCTATTACCTCGGCAATAAAACAGAAGGCATAATAGAAGTAGAGGCACAAGGAGGGTTGTGATGGATAAACCGGATGCCCGACACCTCTCGATCGAGACCCAGACTTACTTGCGACAGCAAGCAATCCGACTGCGACAGCAAGGTAAGCGAGTCAATGATATTAGTGAATATTTGGGAGTTCATCGCAACACTGTCTCGCAGTGGTGGTGGGAGTATG
>NZ_MQTZ01000075.1 GCF_001939115.1 Leptolyngbya sp. 'hensonii'
GCACTCAAAGACCTCGGCGATTGCCGGGGCGGTCCATCCTTGCGCATTCAGCCGCAGCATATGGGCACGGTCTCGGGTTCGTTGCGGCACGGTCCTGGCTAATCTCAGTTCAGCCAGGGTGCGGTCTTCCTCGTCACTCAGTTTGATTCGTAAGGGGGCAGGCACTAGAGACAACCAGTAGAGGGCCAAATCTATCTTATACTTTATCCCTCCGACCTACTTAGTGCGTAGTCTAGTGGTTTTATAACGCCACGATAACTGAGTGTCCTGGTTAACTGATTGCGGATTTTCTTACCCCGGATTCTGACTTCTAACCGTTCCAGATCTTCATCGCTGTTGTTGCGATCGACAATTTCAACGGCAACATTGATATCGGCATCCAAGTAACGCAGAACTAAATCTGCTACTTCTTGCCGATAAGTCGCACCAGCAATACCAGGCAATAAGCCTAGAACCTGTGCCCATCCTTGGCGGTCTGTAACAGGCGTTTCCCGTTGCCCTGCGCCGGGAAACTTAAGGTTGTAGCACTTTGCTACAACCTCTGGATATCTTTCACATAAACGCTTCCAGGTTTTTCTTGGGTTCTTCTGTCCTCCAACGACAGCAATCAAGATGGTTAGTGTAGTTGTCTGCCCTCTCTATAATCCTTTGGCAACGTAAACAGACTCAGGGCAACTTGATTGAGATCGAGGTTGGTGAGTTGGGCAATCGATCCTCCTTTCAGAAAAGCTTCTGGTTTCGCAGTGCAAGCACTATTTCTCAGAGCTACTGAGCGTTTTTGAAAGCTGCCGTATTCCGAATGCTGCCATACACTGTAAAAATGGAGATCGACGACTCATCAAGTTTCTTAAAGAAGTTGTAACTGGTGTGAGTATTTAGGGCGAATACTGTTACAGGAAGATGCGATCACACAAGCGTCTAAGGTTGGGCTTTGCGCTATACTTGTTTGGTTCACTTTTGGTTAATGGTCTTCACTCCAGTGACGTAAAGAGTATCGTCTGCTAATTCTTTTGCCATCATGGGAAGCAGTTTTTCTATATTAGTTCTGTAATTGCGTTGCCAAAATTCTGATAATTTTGCTCTAGCCGCTTCGTTTACTAGCACTGTTTTGTCTGCCATGATGAGCACCATTGCCACATGGCCGGAATTTTCTGTGACTGCAAATACGAAGTCATCTCGATCTGCTTTCAACCCTTCGTACCAATAGTCGATATGCTCCTCTAGTTCATATTCATAGAGCGATTGTGCCATTTCGCCTTCCTCAAGCAAGGCTTTGCGGAGAAGAAGCGCAATTTTTTTACTCTTCATTTTATTTGTTCCTCCATCACAACGATCGCCCCTTTACTTGCACCACCTCCAACCCTAATCCGAAGTTACTCTACTCCCTCTCCGATCGCCCGACTGATTTGCTTCAGAATTTGCAGCGCATTGCGGAGTTCTTGACTAGACGAAAACGGCGCAAACACCCGTGATAGACCATACAGCCGTTGCTCTCGCTGCACCAATTTCACAAACAGAATTTCATCGCCATTCGTCACCATGCCAAAACTGGGTTGCTCCGGCTGAGGATTTGCCATCAAATACGCCAGCGTTTGCGGCAGTGCCGTCCAGACCGACAACGCCGTTTTCTTAGACTCCAAAACCACCACCCAAAACTGATTCAGCAGCACCAACACATCAATACGTCCTTGTAGCACCTCTTCCTCATCCTCCAGCGTCAACTGCACCGATGCTTCTGCCCGCACCCGAAACGGAGGATCGTAAAAGCCTGCAATTGCCAGCAGGGGAGATGCCAGCAACAACGTCACAGTGCCTTCTAACAATTGTCCTTGCGATCGCTGATAGAGGTACCGCCGCCGTGCCTCATCTAGAGCCAATCGTTCAGCATCAGAAAGTTCTGGCAACGAAGTCTGCCATTCCAAAAAAAATGCTTCATCTTCCGTACGTGACAGCTTAAATTTTCGTTCTGCTTCAGCGATCGTTGTAATTGCTTCAGTAATCGCAATGGACATAGAACTGATGAATATAGGACTGTTCGAGCAGGCGATACGATTAATTCTAACAGTTGCTCCTGTTGTAAGTCCTGGGAAACGGCGATCGCTCCTCCACCCCCGTACCTAATCGTGCTAAATTGAGAATGATTATCATTCTTGTCTTGATCTATGGTCAGTTCTGTTCTTCCGCCCCATGCCAACCCAACCCGCACCGAAACCTTGCTGCGGCTTCGTCATACCTGTGCCCATGTGCTGGCAATGGCAGTGCAAACGCTGTTTCCAGAGACCAAAGTGACGATTGGACCCTGGACAGAGACTGGCTTCTACTATGACTTTGACCGTCAAATCCCCTTCACCCCTGACGATCTCATCCAGATTGAAACCGAGATGCGGCGCATCATCAACGCCAATTTGCCGATCATTCAAGAAGTGGTCGATCGAGCGCAAATCCGGGCAGAAATTGAGCAACTCCACGAACCCTACAAACTGGAAATCCTCGACAGCATTCCCGCTGATGAACCGATCACACGCTACTTCATTGGCTGTGCAGATACCCTGCAAGGCGTGGCAGAGGCTTCTTTGTTTCACATTGCGGCAGATACCCTGACCCAGAAACAGATGGGCAAAGATTGCTGGTGGGATTTGTGTGCGGGTCCTCACCTCAACTCCACGGGGGAAATTAACCCCAATGCCTTTGCCCTGGAGAGTGTCGCTGGAGCCTACTGGCGAGGGGATGAAACCAAACCGCAGTTACAACGGATTTACGGCACCGCCTGGGAAACCCCAGAACAGCTACAGGCGTATCTCACCCAAAAAGAAGAAGCGAAACGCCGCGACCATCGCAAGTTGGGACAAGAACTCGATTTATTTAGTATCCAGGAGGATGCAGGCGGGGGACTGGTCTTCTGGCATCCCAAAGGGGCACGAATGCGGCTCTTGATTGAAGACTACTGGCGCAAAGCGCATCTGGATGCAGGGTACGAACTACTCTACACGCCGCATATTGCCAATCTCGATCTCTGGAAAACCTCCGGTCACTTCGATTTCTACCGCGAGAATATGTTTGACTCGATGGAGATTGAGACGCAGCAATACCAACTGAAGCCGATGAACTGCCCGTTTCATGTGCTGACTTACCAGAGCCATCTTCATTCCTATCGAGAATTACCGATTCGTTGGGCAGAGTTGGGCACCGTCTATCGCTATGAGCGATCGGGCGTGTTGCATGGTTTGATGCGGGTGCGCGGTTTTACTCAGGATGATGCTCACATTTTCTGTTTACCAGACCAGGTGGCAGACGAAATCCTGGGTGTACTGAACCTCACGGAAACAATCCTTTCTGATTTTGGTTTCACCGAATACGAGGTGAATCTTTCCACTCGCCCTGCCAAATCGGTAGGAACGGATGACATCTGGCAATTAGCCACAGATGCCCTGGTTGAAGCCTTAAATACTAAAGGTTGGGACTATATCACCGATGAAGGTGGTGGTGCGTTTTATGGTCCTAAAATCGATATCAAGATCAAAGATGCGATCGGACGTTTGTGGCAATGTTCCACCATCCAGGTCGATTTCAATTTGCCGGAACGCTTTGAGATGGAATATGTCGCTGCTGATGGCTCACGCCAACGTCCGATCATGATTCACCGCGCCATCTTTGGGTCGTTAGAGCGATTCTTTGGCATTCTCACCGAAAACTATGCCGGAGATTTTCCCCTCTGGTTGGCTCCAGTCCAGGTGCGAGTGTTGGCGGTAAGTGATGATCAACGAGCGTATGCCACTGCGATCGCCCAGCAACTCAAACAACTGGGATACCGAGTTGAAATCGATTCCAGTGGCGAACGATTGGGTAAACAAATTCGCACCGCAGAAGTGGAAAAGATCCCCGTCGTTGCAGTTGTTGGGAAACGAGAAATAGAAAACCAAACCTTGAGTGTGCGAACCCGCCAGTCAGGAGAACTCGGATCGTTAACGCGATTAGAGCTCCAGGAAAGAATGCAGCAAGCAATTGAAAATAAACAACCGATTTAGATTAGGAGGAACATGAAAGTTGCTTATGTTTTTACTCATCCTCGCGGTGGCACTTACAAATTAGGGCAAATGATTCTGCCTCAGCTAGAAATGGGTGTGCATGGAGTTGACGTTGCGGGAATGTTCTTCCTCAACGACTTAAAAATCTTCCAGGAGGTCAGGTGCAATGCAAGAATCCGTTATCACAGCAATCCCTCAGTCTAGCCAGTGGTCAATCACCTGGAACCGAGTTGCCAGCGATCGCCGTTGGACATTCCTGCTGATTGCAATGGGTGTTTTCAGTAGCATCATCTATCCCCATCCACCGTTTGTCGCATTTGGCGCGATCGCCGGAACTACGCTTAAACCGAAACGAGCCGTTTTGATTGCCCTGTCGATCTGGTTGATGAATCAAGTTTATGGTTACACCGTGCGGCAGTATCCCTGGTCAGTAGATTCGGTACTTTGGGGCTTCATGCTGGGGTTAGGAACCCTGATGGTCACAGCATTGGCATCACTCCGTCCAACCTTTCAAAAGACCATGAAAGGGCATTGTCTTTGGATGGGAGCGATTTCACTAATTGGCTTTGCCGTATTTGAAAGCCTCATCCTGACCGTTGATTGGTTGCTAACTGGCAGCCATACCCTGACCTGGGCGATCGCTCAAAGTTTGTTTATCAAAGAAACCGTTTGGGCGATCGGACTCATGCTCATCCACCTTCTCTTCATCCGTTTCACCCATCCAGCACATTAATTTTCCACTCCCCACTCCCTACTCCCTCTTATGAACTTATTTTCTCAGGACAAACCCAAAGCCAACCCAGAGAAGGTTCAAGATATTAAAAACTGGGCTTATCGCATCTTAAACATAAACCCTGACATTCCAATTTCCATCAGCCAACTCACTTGCAAAGAACCCGGATGCCCTCCCATTGAAACCGTCATTGCCATCATGACTCAACCCGTCAAGCAGTACAAAATTCACAAGGCTGTGGATGAAATTGACGAATTAGACATTTGCAACCTGTACTAAACCACATCCCACACCCCACTCCCCCCACTCCCCATGTCCCAACACACCCTATTCATCTGCAAATCCTGCGCCTTCTCCCCAACCAATCGAGATTATATGGGGCAACGAGGTGGTTATCATCTCTGGCAAAGCCTGTTACGGTTGCACCATCAATGGCAGCTACAAGCTGAATACAACATTGAGGCAGTGAATTGTTTAAGTGGCTGTAATCGAGCTTGCGCGATCGCCTTTGCTGCCCCCGACAAAACCACCCTGATGTTTGGCGATTTGCCTCCCCTGCAAAGTGCTTCTGCCATCTTGAAATTAGCGGAGCAATACTATACCAGTCTGGATGGCATAGTTCCTCGCCAGGAACGCCCTGAATTACTCAAAAAGGGAATTCTCGCCACAATTCCACCACTGCTGAGCAGAACTGAAGCCTCAGAGTCATAGAAACGTTCCAACCTTTTTCCGTCTTCACCTTGACTTATTGAGAATCTTTATCAAGAATAGAAGGGCATATCTGGTGACCTGTGAACCGTGAACATTGTCATCGTTCTCAGCAATATTAGGAGTAGGAATGTCATGAGTGATTGCCCTTGTTGCAACGGCAACCTTTTGCGCCACATTCGCAATTCTGGAGTTTATTGGTTCTGCCCAACCTGTTGGCAGGAAATGCCTAATCTGATTACTGAGACCCGCAGTCAACAAAATCAGTCGCATCATTCCAGAGAAGTGCGATTGCATCCTCCAAGCCCAATCTACAGCGTTTTTTATGCTGGTGAGGCACAGTAACAGCAATGAGAGAACCAGTTCCTTAAGTCGCTCGATGACACCTGGGAGAAAGCTTCATCAATAGCTTTGGCAAGTTCTGGATAACTGCGTGCCTTAATCGAACGCAGAATGCTCTTAATCTTTGAAAAGCAATTCTCGATAGGCGAAAAGTCTGGTGAGTAAGGGGGTAGGAAAATTAGCTTGGCTCCTGCATCCTCAATCAACTTTCTAACGTCTTCACCCAGATGAATAGAGCAGTTATCCAGGATGACACAGGCACCTTTCCATAACTTAGGCACAAGTTTCTGGGAAATAAAGGCTTCAAAGGTCAGTCCATCAGTTGACCCCATGAGATTGCAGTAAGTCACGACCTCCCGCAGACTAATCGCCCCTAGAATCGAGACTCGTTTCCCTCGCTGGCTTGGACGCTTGCCATGTGCTCGTCTGCCTTTCGGTGCACGCGCCCAGAGTCGGTTCAAGGCTAAGTCCACTCCTGATTCATCAATGAAGATTAGATTTTGAGCTAGAAATCCTCGAACCAGTTGCCAAAATTCGACTCGTTTAGTTTGCACTCGCTCAGTTTCCTTTTCGTCGGGATGCAGAGTTTTTTTTAAGCGTTAAGTTCAGCTTCTCTAGCATTCGAAACATTGTCGAAACGCCAACTCGGACACCGACCCTCTGTTCTAACAAGTTACATAACTCTGCCAACGTCGCGTCGTTATTCGATTCAACAATCGTCTCTAAAATCTCCAGTTGCTCAACACTTAGTTTGGTCGGTGTTTGCACAGTTCGTTGTTTGGGGACAATCTCACCTGTTTCCCGATGTTGTTTGATTAACTTTCGCACGAAACTATAAGCAACTCGAAATTGTATAGCGATTTGACGTTGCGACGTATTCCCTTCAAGATATGCATCAACAATTTTCTGTCTAAGATCTAGTGAGTATGGTTGCACTTGATTGAGCATGAAGTAAACATACAAATCATTCTATCAAATACGCCTCACTAGGCTGGAAATTGCTGTATGACCTTGAATCGATCGGATTTAGGGAAGGGTGTGGAGCCGGATAGTTGTTTTTACATCCAGAATGCCCAGGCTGGGCAAGGTTTAGGAGCGACGATTCCGGCAGATTTACCCCCCGACCTGGCGGTAGAAGTCGATATTGCCAACCGATCGGATAGCAAGCTCAATATCTACCAGGCCATGGGTGTTCCAGAAGTGTGGCTTTACCAGCAAGGGGAGGTCAAGATTAAGGAGTTGCAGGATGGGGTCTATGTAGATGGGGTGACCAGCCGATCGTTTCCGGCCATCGGAGTCGAGCAGTTGAATCAGTGGTTGCAATTACGGAAAACAGGAACTGATTTGACGGTAGTAAGAGCAGTTCGGCAATTTTGTCGGGAGCTTTAATTGCAGCTCATTGTGCTGGTGTCCTATGATTGACCGTCCCAAACTCCTTTCCGACCTGCAGGCCCTGCTACGGATTCTGGAGAAGGATTTAACCAATCGCAGTACTGGCAACCACGAGAACGATCGCACTTTGGACCCCAACATTCCCCTGCCAAGTACTAAACCAAATTCCCGCTTGGGAATAGAATCAAGTCCCTGCTTGGGAACCAACCCCGATCCCCTCTGGGGAGGGGTGGCGCGTAGCGCCGGGGTGGGTCGAAGCAGCCCAGATGCTTTCTGGATTAGCCCTCGGCAGCTTGCAGGGCTGCCATTTCTTCCGCTGTAAACGGGTTCACACCATTTTTGAGGGCTTCGACCCAGCGAATGCGGCATTGCTTGGCCTCACTTTCCTTTGCAAAAACATTCTGATTAATGGCAGCCTGAAAATCCTCGGCAGCACCGGCCAGATCTGCCGTTAAAGCCCTGGCCAAGCCTCGACTATTCCTGAAGAAAGCCTGAGCCTCTGGTTTAGCCGTGTTGACTGCCTGCTCACCGGCAAACAGAACTGCCTAGGCTTGATCGTGCAGACTGCCAAACCAGCACAGGGTATTCCAGGATTGAGCTGAGATCTGGATTTGGAGGAATAGAATTGGAGCTTGGTTATAGGCATTGAGCGTGTCCTGAATCAGACTCTCCTTGGCTCAAGCCATTCCCTGGCTCAGGCAAACGGCAGCAGCGAAAGCTGGCTCCTGACTGAGTTGAGGTGGAACCGCCTGAGCTTGATGCAACCCCCTGGCATTCGCCCATTGAGTTGTGGCATCCCATTGAATGTTTGCCAGTACCGCTCCAGTCAAGAGCGCCCCCGAACAGTTAACCCCCCTAAAGTTGGCTCTGTCGAGGTTGGCTCCGGAAAGGTTAGCGCTGAAGAAGTTGGCTTTGTCAAGGTTGGCTCCGGAGAGACTGGCTTCGGAGAGGCTGGCTCCGGAGAGGTTGGCTCCGGAAAGGTTGGCTTTGTCAAGGTTGGCTCCGGAGAGGTTGGCTCCGGAGAGGCTGGCTCCGGGGAGGCTGGCTCCAGAAAGGTTGGCACTGTTGAGGCTGGCTCTGTCGAGGCTGGCTCCGGGGAGGCTGGTTCCGGAGAGGTAGGCTCTGTCGAGGCTGGCTCTGTCGAGGTTGGCTCCGGAGAGGTAGGCGCTGTTGAGGCTGGCTCTGTCAAGGTTGGCTCTGTCAAGGTTGGCTTCAGAGAGGTCGGCACTGTCGAGGTTAGCTCTGTCGAGGTTGGCTCTGTCGAGGYTGGCTCTGTCGAGGCTGGCTCTGTCGAGGTTGGCGCTATAGAGGCTGGCTCCGGAAAGGTTGGCGCTGTCGAGGCTGGCACTGTCGAGGCTGGCTCCGGAAAGGTTGGCGCTGTCGAGGTTGGCGCTGTCGAGGTTGGCTCCGGAAAGGTTAGCTCCGGAAAGGTTAGCTCCGGAAAGGTTGGCTCCGGAAAGGTTGGCTCCGGAAAGGYCGGTGCTGTAG
>NZ_MQTZ01000076.1 GCF_001939115.1 Leptolyngbya sp. 'hensonii'
CCCAGAGCATMGTAAGCACTTCCCAGATTGCCTAAGGATTGCCCCTCGCCGCGTCGGTCTTTGATTTCCCGGGCAATGGCTAAACTCTGTTCCTGAACCTCGATCGCCTTCGGGTAATTGCCCAGAGCATCGTAAGCACTTCCCAGATTGCCTAAGGATTGCCCCTCGCCGCGTCGGTCTTTGATTTCCCTGGTGATGGCTAAACGCTGCTCCTGGTATGAGATCGCTTTGCCATAATTGCCCAGGTACAAGTAAGCAAGGCCCAGATTGCCGAGGGATTGCCCCTCCCCCAGCCGGTCTTTGAGCTCCCGGGCAATGGCTAAACTCTGTTCCTGAAGCTCGATCGCCTTCGGATAATTGCCCAGGGACAAGTAAGCATTGCCCAGATTGCCGAGGGCTTGCCCCTCCCCCAGCCGGTCTTTGATTTCCCGGGCAATGGCTAAACTCTGTTGGTAATACTCGATCGCTTTGGGATAATTGCCCAGAGACAAGTAAGCATTACCCAGATTGTTTAGGGATTGCCCCTCCCCGAGCCGGTCTTTGAGTTCCCGGGCAATGGCTAAACTCTGTTGGTAATACTCGATCGCTTTGGGATAATTGCCCAGAGCATCGTAAGCAAGGCCCAGATTGCCCAGGGATTTCCTCTCCCCCAGCCGGTCTTTGACTTCCTGGTAGAGCTTGAGGGCTTGTTGCCAGGACCTCATGGCTGCTTCAAACTGGCTGGCGTAGAATTGTTCAATTCCCTGGTCCAGCAGGCGATCGGCCTCGACTTTGCGGGGGTCTTGCGCCTGGGCCAGTTGCAGGGATGATAGGGGTTGGACCTGCTCGGTCAGGATGGTAGCGGAGAGCGCAGGGCTGAGGCCAATCAGGAGAATCAACAGGGAAAGAATGGAAGCGGAGCGTTTGGTCGTACCCAAGGGATGGAGAGACATGGGGGACACCAAATTTCTATGGCCACATTATAAATTCTCAGCTATATAGTTGATGACTGATGTTTTTCAAAAGTTACAGTAGCCCTGCATCTCCCCTAATCAGCCCTCAGGCTCTGGGGTTGGAATGCTTCTGTTTCGTGTTCAGCATCGCTGCTCCCAGGGCTAGATTAGGGGGCGATCGTCTGTTCTTCCTGGCAACAGGACAACATTCTCCAACCATGCTTCCAGGTCAGAGATCGTCGAGAAGTTCAATATTTTGCTCATTAAAGCTGCTTCGATCGTCTGGGCTAGGTCAGGGATGAACAACGCCAGGGTTCAGATTCTATCCATTACACAAATCATGCCAGAAGCTTTGCACAGCAAGGATTTCAACGAATCGTTCTTCTGTGAGTACTCAACAAAAAGGCTTAGAGTGTTATCTCTAAGCCTTTGATTTCGACAAATTCCTGGATTTGAGGCAGGGTTAACCGAGTGCTTCTGCACCACCAACCACTTCCAGAATTTCCTGGGTGATGGCAGCCTGTCTGGCTTTGTTATAGGACAGAGTCAGGGTACCAATCAAATCACTGGCGTTCTCACTGGCATTACTCATCGCCGACATCCGAGCAGCCAGTTCGCTGGCTGCAGATTCCTGCATCGCCCGGAGTAACTGGTTATTCAGATATAGCGGCAATAGGGCATCCAGAATCTGCACTGGATCCTGCTCAAAGATCATGTCTCTGGGCAGATTCTCAAGGGGAGAGGACATTTTCTGCCGTTCCACCTGGAACTGCCCCCCTTTCGTGGTCAAACGGAAGATCTCGTCATCAGAGGCTTCCAGACCTTGTGGATCGAGAGGTAACAGGGTTTGAACCACAGGTCGAGAGCTAATCAAGGAGACAAAGCGAGTATAAACTAACTCCACCCGATCGACCGTTTCTGACAGAAACAGAGACAACAGCTTGTCAGCGACCATGGAAGCTTCCGCTGCGGTAGGAATCTGCTCCAGATTGGTGTAGATCTCATCAATCGGCTGACTGCGCCGCTGGAAATATTGGGCAGCTTTGCGTCCCACCAGGATGTACTGGTAGTTCAAACCTTCCGCCTGAATCTCCTTGGCCCGATTTTCTGCCCGACGAATCACGTTTGTGTTGTAAGCGCCACAGAGACCCCGATCGCCGGAGATCACCAACAGCCCCACCGTTTTCACCTCTCGCTTCCGCAACAGAGGCAGATCGGCATCTTCAAAACGCAAGCGACCCTGCAGGCCATAGAGAACCTGAGCCAGACGATCGGCAAAAGGTCGGGTAGCAATCACCTGCTCTTGGGCCCGACGAACTTTAGCGGCGGCCACCAAACGCATCGCCTCAGTGATTTTCTTGGTGTTCTTGACCGACTTGATGCGATCGCGAATAAACTTAAGATTTGCCATAGTTCTAAAAAGTTTTGAGGTCTAAGCGTTGAGGGATGAGTTTTAAGTTAGGGATAACTCAAAGCTCATCCCCCATCACCGATCAGGCAGTAGCCAGGTAGGTTTTCTTGGATTCTGCAATGGCTTCCTTCAGCAGCGTTTCAGCTTCATCAGTCAACTGCTTATCGTTTTGAACGATTTCAATGTAGCGCTGCTTACTGGTTTTGAGGTAATCCCGGAAGGACTTCAAGTAGCCCCCCACTTTCTCCAGGGCAATGTCATCCAGGTATCCGTTGATCCCGGCATAGATAACCGCCACCTGCTCACTCAAAGGCAGGGGTGAGTACTGAGCCTGCTTCAAAATTTCCCGCAACCGCTGTCCCCGAGCCAGTTGGTTCTGGGTTGATTTATCCAGATCAGAAGCAAACTGAGAAAATGCTTCCAGTTCGGCGAACTGAGCCAGTTCCAGCTTCACCTTACCCGCAACTTTCTTCATCGCTTTGGTTTGGGCTGCAGAACCCACCCGAGAAACGGAGATACCCGCGTTCACTGCAGGACGGAGACCGGAGTTGAACAGGTCAGAAGACAGGAAGATCTGACCATCCGTAATCGAAATCACGTTGGTGGGAATGTAGGCAGAGACGTCACCCGCCTGGGTTTCCACGATCGGCAGGGCAGTCATACTTCCTTCACCCAACTCAGGGCTGAGCTTGGCAGCCCGCTCCAGCAAGCGAGAGTGGATGTAGAAGACATCCCCAGGATAAGCTTCCCGACCTGGCGGACGACGCAGCAGCAGGGACATCTGACGATAAGCTTGAGCCTGCTTGGACAGGTCATCATAAACAACCAAGGTGTGCTTGCCTTTGTACATGAAGTACTCAGCCAGGCTAGCACCCGTGTAAGGGGCAAAGAATTGCAGGGTCGCCGGGTCGTTGGCGTTGGCAGCAACGACAATGGTGTAATCCAGAGCACCCCGTTCCCGGAAAATGTTGACGATGTTCGCAACCGTAGAAGCCTTCTGACCGATGGCCACATAGACGCAGATCACATCGCCACCCTTCTGATTCAGGATGGTGTCCATTGCAACGGAGGTTTTACCGGTTTGGCGGTCACCAATAATCAGTTCTCGCTGCCCCCGGCCAATGGGGATCATGGCATCAATTGCAGTAATCCCGGTTTGCAAGGGTTGGTATACGGACTTTCGCTCAATAATCCCAGGTGCAGGGGACTCAATCAGGCGGGTATCCGTGGTGTGGATCTCTCCTTTGCCATCGATCGGACGGGCCAGGGCATCAACCACACGGCCAATCATGGCATCTCCTACGGGAATCTGAGCGATGCGACCCGTGGAGGTTACAGAACTCCCTTCCTGGATCGATCGGCCATCCCCCATCAGCACCACACCCACGTTGTCTTCTTCCAGGTTGAAGGCGATCCCTACCGTTCCGTCTTCAAACTCCAGCAGTTCACTGGCCATGACCCGATCCAGGCCATAAACCCGAGCAATACCGTCACCAACGGACAGCACCGTACCGACATTAGAAACCTTAACGTCCTGGTCGTACTGCTCAATCTGTTGCCGAATAATGTTGCTAATTTCGTCAGGTCTGATACTTACCATGGGAGTTTCTCTTGTATAAGGATGAAGGAGGAAGGATGAATTGGGTTGAATTACAGGTCTTGGACAGGTAACTCAAAATTCAAAATTCAAACGAAATTCAAAATTCTCCTAGGTTGCGCTGGTAAGACGCAGGGAGATGCGGCGGAGTTGGGTACGAAGGCTGGCATCGATTACCTGAGAACCCACCTTAATAATCACACCGCCAATCAGGTCCGGGTCAACTTTTAGATCCAGGTCTACCTGACGGGCATTGACCATAGCCGTTACCCTCTCCCGCACGGTCTGCTGTTGAGCCTCGCTCAGAGCCACTGCCGAAGTCACTTCAGCTAGAACCGTCTGATTCAGTTGACGGAGAAGGGCCTGAAATTGCTTGCAAACACCTTCCAGAAAAAGGATGCGGCGGCGATCGACCAGAATCATCAAAAAGCTACGGGTATAGGGATGAATCTGATCGCCGGTGACCTGCTGTAGAACAGATTTCTTGGCCTCAGTTTTTATCACTGGATTGGCCAGGAAATTTTTCAAATCCTCGGCAGAGTTCAGGAGCTCAAGCAAGAAATTGACATCTTGCGCCACCTGCTCAACCAGATTACCGGATTGAGCCGCTGACATTAAAGCCTGAGCATAGGGCTCCATGATTTCGGCAGCCAGAATGCCTTTCATCAGCGACCTCCCAGAGTAGCAATACTGCGGTCAATCAAGCGCTGCTGGGCCGATTCATTTAAGTTACCGGCCAACTGAGACTCAACCCGCTGCAACGCCAGAGCAGCAACCCGGCGACGCAATTCTAAAATAGCCCGCTCCTGCTCCGTATTAATATCCTGAACCGCCGTTTCACGAACGCGCTGCACATCCCGCTCGGCCTGAGCCAGAATAGCTTCTCTGGCTGCCTTAGCCGCTTCCTCTGCCGAAGCACGAATCCGTTCCGCCTCAGCCTGAGCCTGAGCCAACTTCTGTTGCTCTTCCGCTAGGGCAGCAGCAGCGTCCTTGCGGCGCTCCTCAGCAGCTCTAATCGCGGCTTCGATCGTTGAAGTACGGTCAGCCAGGATACCGCCTAGAAACTTACGACCCAGGTAGACCAGCAAGCCGATCACGATCGCTAAATTAATCAGATTTGTTTCCAGGAGGTTGAAATTCAGGCCAAAGCCTCCTTCACCAGTTGCTTCAGCCAGTTCAGAGCTGATAGCACCAGCCTCCACAGCCAGCAATACAAAGAATCCCATAATTTAAATCCGAGACTGTAACGCTCTACTAAAGCTTCAAGCTTTTAACCTATCCAAGCTGAACCGACCCTCTAAAGCGAGTAGCCATCAACAAGCTAACCAACCAGTTCAGCACCGAGCAGCTTCTCCAGGATCTGACGGCTCAGATTATCCACCTGACCTTCCAGAGAAGTCAGCGCAGCCTGCTTCTGAGTATCAATTTCTCGTTGGACCTGTTCCCGCTGAGCCTGGGCCTCTCGCTGAGCCTCAGCAACTTGTTGAGCAGCAACTTTATCGGCATCAGCTTGGGCTGACGCGATCGTGGCCTGATACTGCTTACGAGTTTCAGCCAGTTCTTGCTCGTACTGCTTTGCCAATTGCTCCGCCTTGGCCAGACGCTCCCGAGCCTCAGTTTCATTCTTCCGAATGTATTCGTTCCGCTCGTCGAGCACTTTAGTCAGTGGCTTATAGAACAGGATATTCAGGACCGCTGCCAGCAGCAAAAACTGAATTGCCATCAGGGGCAGGGTTGCATTAAAATCGAACATTTGCTGTAAACCTCAGCTTCGTTAGTAGGTGAATTTCGTCGTAGAGACGTTCCTGAGAACGCCCCTACGACGACTAAAAACTAGGAGGCGAAGGGGTTAGCAAACAGCAACACGAGCGCGATAACCAGACCGTAGATGGTGAGTGACTCCATGAAAGCCAGGGTCAACAGTAAGGTACCGCGAATCTTGCCCTCTGCTTCAGGTTGCCGAGCAATCCCTTCAACAGCCTGACCAGCAGCATTACCCTGACCGATGCCAGGACCGATGGCAGCCAGACCGATAGCCAGAGCAGCAGCCAGAACCGAAGCGGCAGAAACTAATGGATCCATGGTTGTATTACCTACCTCTAAAAATTAACGAAACTGATGTCTAAGGGTGGACACAGGTTTTTGACCTCATGGGAGGAACTGGTCTCATAAGCGTCTCCACAGAAGTAGGACCAGACCAGCTACGGGCAGTCGCCCTAACTGAGGGGCACCGTTAATGGTGCTCCCCATGCTCTTCACCATGTCCCTCCATTGCCTCTGCGATGTAAGCAGCAGCGAGGGTTGCAAATACCAGTGCCTGAATCGCACTCGTAAACAAACCCAGCAACATCACAGGCAAGGGAATAAAGAGAGGGACAAGGAGTACCAGAACCGCGACAACCAGCTCATCCGCCAGAATGTTTCCAAATAGACGGAAGCTGAGGGAAAGCGGCTTGGTAAAATCTTCCAGAATTGCGATCGGAAGCAAGATGGGCGTGGGCTGAATGTACTTGGCAAAATAGCCCAGACCCCGTTTGCTAAAGCCCGCATAGAAATAAGCCAGGGAAACCAGCAATGCCAGGGCAACCGTTGTATTAATGTCATTGGTTGGTGCAGCCAGTTCTCCCTCCGGTAACTCGATTACCCGCCAGGGAACGAGAGCGCCGGACCAGTTCGAGACAAAAATGAACAGGAAAAGCGTGCCAATAAAAGGAACCCAGGGGCGGTATTCCTTCTCACCAATCTGATTTTTAGTCAGATTCTGGACAAATTCCAGGGCGTACTCCATGAGGTTTTGCATTCCCCTGGGCACTCGCTCAATCTTACGGGTGGCAAGAACGGAGGCAATCAGAAGGAGAGAAATAACAATCCATGAAGTCAGGAACACCTGGCCATGAACTTTCAGATTGCCGATATGCCAGTAAAAGTGGTGACCGACCTCTAACTTGGCAACAAATAGAGCATCGAGATTCAATAAATTCGTCACAAAGCCGCCTCGGTACATGATCCTGTACAACTCATCCTGTACAACTTTGCAATTTGCGCTGCAGTCCGAAACCACCTAGACCATCAACAGGAGGCTAAATATTCGTCAGATATCCGTCAGATATATTTAGATCTCTAGATGAGGTCAGGGGGTCTTTGAAGCTCTGTAGCTAGGTCGAGTGTGGGCAAAAACGGATCGCAACATCACGATGAGCAGTGTTGCCTTATAAGTCAGGAACCCCAAGAAGATCGGTAAAACTCTGAGCTGACTCCATTGAGTTGCGATAATCATCAACCCAATCAGAACAGCGAGCTGAGACCTTCCTATCTGACGCTTTTGCGGTCCGAGTTGCTCAACGTTCCTGGCTAACATCCTCAAGTAAACCACACTTGTACACGCTCCAAGTAAATAATTCAGAGCGGTATTGAGTGAGTAGAAGAACCAGACACAGCCAAACACGAAAATCGAGATCGCAACGGTGATTATCTGCAACTCTTGTTTGAGTTGGTAATATTCATCCATAGAATTTACAGCCTCTGATAGCTCAGGGACTGGTTCAGGAGACTCTCCTGAGGCGATGCCAGAAGTAGGTTCGGGACGATCGTCCGACAAATTCACAGGCAAAAACTAACTTTGATAATCAACGTTACTGCGATTGACCAATGGAAATCATATCATGCAGGGGTAACAATACTTAAGAAAGAATAAATAGATAGAACAGGGGAAATGTTTCTCAGAAATTGATTTGGAAACAGGGCCGAGAAGCCGGAAGACATCCAGGCTGAGTCCAGGTCCTTTCTGTCAGGGGAAGCTTGAACCCTCTAGGCCCTACTCTCCCTGCCGACTACAGCCATGGCCAGCGACACTAAACTGGTCTGTGCTGGTGATTAAAATTGGCAGGTTCATCGGGTTTTCTCTACCCCCGGCTGAGCAATTTGCTGCAAGCTGCCCCGAAATTGCGATCGGATAAGCTTATTTACATTTCGTTTACAATTCAGCCAATTTCTCATCTTTACCCTGACCGGAACGCAATGGCTTGAGCGGCCAGTAGAGGTTGGATTTGTTCTGATCATCGCAATTTGAGGTTGCCAGCCCCACAATCACTCGCCTGACTTATTTTTGCCGCTCCCGGCCCGCTATTAACTAGCATTAACCCTTTAGAGCCGGTCAGAAGTCCACAGGCAAAGGTACCTCCCCCTGCCGACGGACAGGCACTCTGACCCCCCTGCAAGCCATTTGCAACCCAACCACCCCAAATGGGAGGCTAAAGCCTAAAAGTATAGTTTTGTCAAGGATTAGTGAGAAAGTAACAGAACTTATCTTTTTTCTCAGCTAATCTACCGAGATCCTCTATGATGTGCAGCGTGGACCGTATGGGACGCAAGGAATTTGGGTAGTGCGTCAAACTGATGTGGGTCTGGTAGAGTAAGGAATCAACGATTCACCTACTCAAGCTATGGAATGTAAGCTCTGCGGTCATTCTAAGACTCACAAGCATGGCAAGATGCCGAATGGGCATCAACGCTACTTTTGCCTGGGGTGCCAACAAACCTTCTCAGAGAGTTTTGACACCCTCTACTACTACCGTCACGTCAGTCCAGAGCAAATTCAACAAGTCCTGCAAGCTCACAGTGAGGGCACCAGTTTACGAGGGATTAGTCGGATTAGCGGGTTAGCTTATAACACG
>NZ_MQTZ01000077.1 GCF_001939115.1 Leptolyngbya sp. 'hensonii'
GACTGGGGGTGGGCCTGACGATCGGGGATGGACTGGGGGTAGGCTGCAGGATGGGGGAGGGGTCTAGTGAGGCTGGCGAGGTAGGAGTGACGATCGGTTCCGGTGACTGGGCCACCGGCGCTGGTTTGGGTTGTTGCAGACGGGCGATCGTGGCTCCAGCCAGCACGGCTAGGGCCGTGCCTGCAACGATGGTGAGAGACAGCAACCAGCCCGGTCCAGAGGAGGTGGGGGCAACAGGAGCGGGCCGACCAGCACCCTCTGGACCCTGGATGGGTTCCCTGACCGGACGGGGCGGCACCACCGGGATTGTGGCTGCTGTCGGAGGGGCTGCAGCCGGGACCGCTCTGGGCTGGAATGGATGATCTGGCAGCAGGTTCAACCACTCTGCCACCGTGGCTGGACGATGCTGGACTTCGATCGCCATACCGCGCAAAATTGCCTGGTTCAGGGCGGCACTCAAGTCAGGACAGAGCTGGCGGGGTTCGGGCAGGGGTTGCCGTTCCCGCAGTATCGAGGCTACCGGTACCTGGGCCGTAACCAGGGCATAGAGGGTGGCGGCCAAGCCATAGACATCGCTAGCCGGTGTCCGCCGTTCTTGGGAGAGATACTGCTCGATCGGGGCATAGCCGTTAGAGATCAGGCTGGTATGGACCTGGGTGACCCCGGGGGTGAATTCCCGCGCAATGCCGAAATCAATGAGTACTGCTTCTTCAGTGTTCTGGCGCAGGATGATATTGCCTGGTTTGACATCCCGATGCAGCAGCCCATTGCGATGGACCACCTTCAGGGCTTCGCCGATCTGACGAATATAGGCAATGGCGCTGGCTTCCGTCAGAGGGCGATCGGGAAAGACGATCGCCTCCAAGGTGCGGCCAGGGATGTAATCCATCACCATATAGGGCACCCCATTCTCGGTGAAAAAATCACTTACCCGGACAATATTGGGGTGAACGCACTGGGCCAGACGGCGGGCTTCGTCTTGAAACTTGCGCTCCCATGCTGCCAGATCTGGATCGCGTTTCAGGGTATCGCTCAGGGTTTTGATCACCACCGATTGACCCAGGTAACGATGGGTGGCCCGAAACGTGGTGCCAAAGCCCCCCTGGCCTAACTCTTCTTCTAAAGTATATTTCCCTCCCTGGAGGGTCATGCCGATCAATGGATTCATAGGGGGATGTTACCGTCGTCACCTGGCCAGCACGGTCAGGGAATGGCCGGGGAGAATGGTAGAGTATACGGAAAAAGAAAAATCTAACGTCATGAATTAAACAGGCGCGATCGTGCTGCTTTGTTCCCCAAATTTTAGCAGGAGCATCTCCTCATCAGGGTTGGTTCCGAGGGGAAGAGGCACTGGGCCGCTGGCAGAGTCAGATTGACTGAGGAGGTCGGAGATGGGAAGTTCGCTGATGGGGAAAAGGGTGCTGTTGATGTTGGGGCTGGTGACCCTTTGGGGGGCTGGCGATCGGGGGTTGGCCTGGCCTACTCCAGAAGTCTCTTCCTTCCTGAACCCGTCGAATCCCTTCCAGGGGCGGGTCAGGGCGGCGATCGATCTGCAAGCAGTGGGCCGTCAGATCAGGCCCCGTTTTGATCAGCCTCTAGGGGGAGAAGTGGTGACTGGCCTGAATCTGGACGTGATTCAGTCGGTTTTTGCTGCGCCGTCTGGCCTGGGGAGCCTGGAGGATGTGACCCGATCGATCGTGGCTGCAACGGCGAACTTGGCGTTCAAGCCAGCTTCGGCTCAGTTGGGCTCGGAACAGCCCCTGACAAACCGGCTCGCCCTGGCCCTGAGTTCCAAGCAATTGTCTATTCTGCCTGGGTCAGCCTGCGGATTGGAACTGGATGCGATCGCAGCCAATCCGGCAGTGGCGGACGAAAAGGTAATGGGCAAAGTGCTCACGGTGGTGGGGGACACCCTGACCATTCAGACTGGGGATGGGAAAGTTCGCCACATGACCCGCACCCGACGGGAATGGGGCTATCTGGGTCAGATTGCGGGGCGGAAAGTGGCCCTGAGCGAATTCTTCTGCAGTCGAATTACCCTGGCTCCGCCACCAGCTCCCGTGATACCGGCCCCAATTCCGGTGCCTCCCCTGGAATTTAAACGCAGAACTTTGAACGTGCCTCCCCTCACCCCCAGACCAGTGGCGGCTCCCGTTGGAACGGGTGCAGAAGAACCAACGGAGGCAATTCCCCAGACCTGGTAGTTGGGTTGGGGAATGATGGCACGGATGCAGGTTATAGGGTCCGATCGAGTTCCAGCAGAAATTGACAGAAATCTTGAATGTCCTGAGCGAAAAGAGAATAACAATCCGATAAGGTATCGACTAGCGCCTGCACCCGATCGGGATACAGTTCAAAGGCATAGCGGTGGATGACCACATGACGGAATCCCCGGTACTCATTCAACCGTTCCAGGGTTTCAGCCTGAATCACTAAGGATCGTGGATTTAATAACTCCGAAATTTTCAGCCCTCACCCCCAACCCCCAACCCCTCCCCCTCTCCCGCTGGGAGAGGGGGCAGGGGGGTGAGGGCAATCAGGAGTTTATCGGTGTTATTTAATTCTCATTCCTAAGGGGCGAGTGTTTGGAATCTCCAGCCCCATCTGTTCCAGTAATTTCTGATAGGAACTGGCTCCAGTCGGAACCTGGCCATCCAGTTCCTTGGCAACCTCTTCAAAAATACGTTCTACCCCTGTATAGAAGTTTTGCAGGCTTAGAGCTGCGGCCTGGAGGTAGTCAGAGTCTCCTGTTGTTCTAGCTTTATTGGCCTGGGAAGTTGCTGATTGAACGGCAGTCTGGATTTTACTCAGCTCGTTTTGAAGTCGAGCCACCAAAATATTGTACTGACTCACAGTTCTGTACCCTGACCGATCGCCCCCAGCAAATCTGCACTTGCCGTTTCAACCCTGACCAGATCGATCGCCAGCTCACTGAGTCCTTGGAGTTTGCCCACGGCCTGAAAATAGCGCGACTCAGGTAAGTCCCAAACCGCCAGGTCAATATCAGATGCTTCATTAAACCGATCGCTCACCAGTGACCCAAACACCACAACCCGGCTGGCTCCAAACAAATCACGCAGGAGTTGTGCTGCTGTGCTGGCAATCATCATTGCTTGGGCCTGACGATCCTGCCGCCTTTGCAAGGTTTGTTGTTCTCGCTGCTTAGCAGTGAGAATATAGCGCTGCATTGCGTCTGCTGAGAACTTGCCCATAAAAGCCCTGTACTCCTGTCCCCACTCTAACCTGATTCGTCTGCTTTGCCTTCCCAGGCGAACTCCCAGTGCTAGGGTGGTTGAGGCATTACAGGCAACGCTCGATCGGGGAGAAGGAACCTGAAAGTAAACCAGCCAATTATACTTCTATCGAAACTAAATATTGCGTACAATGCTGACATTCAGACGGTCACGCTCTGCTTCACAAATTCTGTGGCATGGTTAGAATCCAACACTTGGCTCCCTTGACATCCAGATCCTGCGCTTTGGGCTGGCTGATTCTCCTGGGAACAGCGACTGCAGGTTTAGCCCAGACCTGTACCCCTGGGGCAATCGACCAGCAGATTAAGCAACTGGCCCCGTCGGGAGCGACTCAGACAAAAGCAGTGGCAGCCCTGAAGCAATGCGGGAAGTCCGCTGTTCCAGGTTTGATTGCAGCTCTGACCCAAAGCCCAGAGGTGCAGGTGCAGGTAGCTGCCCTGGACGCGCTGGAGCAGATCGGGCCACCGGCTGTGGATGATCTGTTGCAGCAGTTGGGAGATCAGAAGATCGCACCCGATCGCCGATCGGTGATGGTAGAAGTTCTGGCGAAGATTGCTCAGACTCACGCCAGTACGACGATCGCCATCATCCAGAAATTAACTGAGCGGCAGCTAGACCCGAAGGAACAGCCCCAGGTGCGCCGTCAGGCAACCCTGAGTTTGAAGGAGATTGGTAATCCCCCTGCTGTGCAATTACCGGAAGCCGTGGTGGACTGGGTCAAAACCCATCCAGGGGCTGCTACTGGAGCCGGGAGCATCCCAGGGCTGATGCTGATTTATCTGGTTATTCTGGGGCTGAAACCCCGCTGGCTCTTGGGGATGCCGGGGAAACTGACGATTCCAAACACCAAGATTGAGCTGCCGTTGGGATTGTTACTCTGGCTGAAGTATCAGCCGAGGGTGCTGGATCAGTGGGTGGCGGATCATCGCCAGCAGGTGCAGGAGAGGTTTCTGGCGGAGCCAACCGTGAGCGATCGGGAAATCCATATTCCCATTCAAATCAGGTTGAAGGATAAAGTGATCGATCGGCTCACCCCTGACGATTTGCGTTCCGTTTTCCATCAGTCTCCGGCTGGTCTGCTGATTGTAGGCGAAGGGGGAGTGGGTAAGACCAGTCTGGCCTGTCAGATTGCCCGCTGGGGTCTGGGTCTGCCGGACAAAGAGACGCAAAAAGTCCAGTCTCTCTGTAATCACGCCATGCTGCCGGTGCTGATTGAGCAGGAGTTGGGAGAAACCCCGCTGTTGACAGCGATTCGGGAGCAATTACCCCGGATGGCTGACGGCAGTTTCATCCCCAATGAATTGCTGGAGGCACTGTTACGCCAGCGGCGGGTGCTGGTGATTCTAGACCATATCTCCGAGATGAGTGATGAAACCTATAAACGGATGAAGCAGGATCTGGAGGCAAAACCCATCAATGCCCTGATCATTACCGCACGCCTCCCGGAAAAGAATTTGGGTCGGCCTCATCTGACCCCACTGGAACCCCGAAAAATTTCGGGAGCAAGGCTCTCCACGTTCATCCAACCTTACCTGGAACGCCAGGGTAAGCGAGACATTTTTGAGGATGATGCCGAATTCTTCCGGGCCTGTACCCGCTTATCCAGCATGATGGCGGCCACACTTCAGAACGCGACTGCATTGCTGGTGCGGATGTATGTCGATCAGGTGATTGACGTGGGGGGATTGAAAACAGCCCAGCTCCCCGACAACATCCCGAAACTGATGCAGAACTATCTCTGCTGGTTAAATCGCCGGGATGCCGTTGGGAAAACGATGCGCCTCGACGATAGCCTGATCGAACAGGATGCCAAAGCAATTGCCTGGGAATGCTTGCGGCATACCTACTATCCTACGGATGCAAAGTATGACGATGTAATCCAAGCGTTGGCTGACTTAATTCAGGCTGAAAATCCCAAACTGGAAACTCCCAAAGCAGAGGCCAAGAAACGCCTGGAGTACCTTGATCAAACCCTGAGATTGATTCAAGTTGCAGCTAACCGAGTTGGGATTATGCTTGACCCCGTCGCTGAGTATCTGGCGGCTTTTCAGGTGGTGGAGTATTGCCAGCAACAGGAGGCTGACCAGCGCTGGCAAGAGTTCTTCCGCACTGTGGATGCAAAGCCTGATCTGGCTAAGATTCGGGGGTTTTTATTGGCTGTTCGCAACTGTTGTGAACAGGAGCGTCAATTGCCGGAAGGGGTGCTGGATGGCTTAAATCAGCGGGCTGATCTGGATCCGGAAGCCCTGCAGCAAGCTCGTCGGCGACAACGGATTAATCGCCTGATTGATGACCTGTTCGATGATGACACCAAGTATCTGGGGCAGGCGATTCGTAATTTGCGGGAGGAGGGAACCTATGCTTACAAAGCGATTCCTGATTTGTTGAACTTGTTGCAGGCGCGGGAGAAGTTTGAACCCGCTCTGAGGATTGAGGCATTAACAGCACTCCTGCATATTCAGCTCGATCGGGTTACGCTCCAGACTCTGCTCCAGGATCTGCTGGCCGATCGGACTGAGGAACCAGCCGTTCGGGTGGCCGCCATAGATGGGCTGTTTCAGGTCAGCCGAGACTCGGATAGTTTGCCCACCCTATTGCAGCGCCATTTTGCAGATCAGACGGAAGGAGGGGCCATCCGAGTCCAGGCTGGGCAGGGCTTGCGTCAATTGGGCTTGTTACCCCAGTTGTTGATCGTGGAGCTGGATGAAACTGCCACCCCCACGATTCGTCTGCTGGAGCCTCCAGAGACGCGGGTGGTGGAACTGGCAGAGGGCGTAACCCTGGAACTGGTGCCCATTCCTGGAGGGACTTTCCTGATGGGTAGCCCGGATGAAGATGACAGCAGCTACGATGACGAGCGCCCAGCCCATGAGGTGACGGTTTCTGGTTTCTGGATGGGCAAGTTTCCCGTCACCCAGGCCCAATATGCGGCCATCATGGGGCGCAACCCGGCCACGTTCCAGGTCAATGGGGCGCATCGTCCAGTGGAAACTGTGTCCTGGCGTAATGCGGTTGAATTTTGCGATCGCCTTTCCCAACGCACTGGCCAGGAATTCCGTCTCCCCACAGAAGCAGAGTGGGAATATGCCTGTCGAGCCGGGACAACTACCCCCTTCCATTTTGGCCGCACTATTACCACTGACCTGGCCAACTATCGGGGGACGGATTGGGACTACGGAGGAAAGATATACAGTGGCTCCTTCGGTCAGGGACCCAAGGGAATTTATCGGCAGCAAACCACAGTAGTAGGTACGTTTCCCCCCAATGCCTTTGGTCTTTACGACCTGCACGGGAATGTCTGGGAATGGTGTGCGGATCACTGGCATGAGGATTATACAGAGAAACCAGATGCCTTGAAATCGGACGGAAATACCCCCTGGGAAACGGCTCAAACTGTCTCTAGGAGAGCCTTGCGGGGTGGTTCCTGGAACTACCTTCCGAGGAATTGCCGCTCTGCGTTTCGCTATCCTAATGCGCCGGACGTTCGCTACGACTTCGTCGGTTTTCGTGTTGTGAGTCGTTTCCCCAGGGCTGTTCAGTAGCGCTTTATACTCTAGCTCTTTTGCCCTTTACGCTTGTTTCTTTACCCTTCTGGCTGGCGCGAAGCGCCAAAAATTTTTTTGGGGCCATTGGGGGTTGATCCCCTCCTGGGAGGGGTGGGTTTAGCTACATCGTCCCAATATTGCCTCTACCCCCTAATCTGACTTATCGCATACTGGTAACAGGCCATTCAATCTGCATTCAATGAGTACAGTCCTTGCCACCCCGATCAGCCAAATTGAATTGTCTCCCGATAGTGCGATTCGGATCAGCGGCGTATCCTGGGAAGGCTATATTGCGTTGCTGCAAGAATTGGGGAACGATCGCTCAACCCGCATTGCCTACGACGATGGAGTATTAGAAATCAGAATGCCTGGTCAGCCTCACGAAGCGGCCAATCGTGTGTTAGCCGCGATCGCCTTTGCCCTGGCCGAAGAACTGGGGGTTGACTTTAACAATATGGGTTCTACAGCGTTTTTTATGCTGGTGAGGCACAGTAACAGCAATGAGAGAACCAGTTCCTTAAGTCGCTCGATGACACCTGGGAGAAAGCTTCATCAATAGCTTTGGCAAGTTCTGGATAACTGCGTGCCTTAATCGAACGCAGAATGCTCTTAATCTTTGAAAAGCAATTCTCGATAGGTGAAAAGTCTGGTGAGTAAGGGGGTAGGAAAATTAGCTTGGCTCCTGCATCCTCAATCAAATTTCTAACGTCTTCACCCAGATGAATAGAGCAGTTATCCAGGATGACACAGGCACCTTTCCATAACTTAGGCACAAGGTTCTGGGAAATAAAGGCTTCAAAGGTCAGTCCATCAGTTGACCCCATGAGATTGCAGTAAGTCACGACCTCCCGCAGACTAATCGCCCCTAGAATCGAGACTCGTTTCCCTCGCTGGCTTGGAC